>JBHHWX010000113.1:0-13635 GCA_046756745.1 bacterium
TGGGATTTGGGAATTCGGAATTCGGAGTGTACTCCGCACTCACCATTCCGCACTCCGCACTCCTAATCAGTGGTTCTAATATAAGAATTGTAAGGTCAAGAGGGAGGGATGAGTTATGAGTAGGGAACATTTGAAGCATAGAACGAAAGAGTTCGCTAAGCAAATTATTAGATTCTGCCGGACGCTTCCGAACACGCGAGAAGGACGATTGATTGGAGTTCAGCTTTTTCGTTCCGGGACATCGGTTGCTGCCAACTATCGTGCCGCATGTCGTGCGAGGTCGCGGCGCGAATTCATTGCAAAATTGGGTATTGTAGAAGAGGAGGCTGACGAATCCTTGTTATGGTTAGAGATGATTCAAGAAATGGAAATCGTTAAGTCGCAAGGCTTGGAGGAATTTATGAAAGAGAATAATGAGATTCTTGCGATGGTCGTGAGTTCCATTAAAACAGCGAAATCGAAAAAATAACTCCGCATTCCCCATTCCGAACTCCAAACTCGAGGCGCTCGATGCTAAAACAAAGAATCCTTACAATTGTCGGAATCACCGCGTTACTTCTGTTCATCGCCATTTACGCGGTTGAGCTTTTTCGCCACGGTGGCCCGCCCGTGACCATCAAATGGATACGGGATACTTTCGGACAGAGCGGCTTGATTATCCTCAATATTTTGATCGTGGTCGCTTTCCTGGCGCTCCTGCCTTATCGACGATCCACGATCAGCACTTGGAGATCGAAAGGCGCTTTTGTCGCTTTTGTGATCGCTCTGATGACGGAAATGTTTGGCTGGCCGCTGCTGATATTCTTGCTTTCTCCGATTGTCGAGGTTCCTTCGCTGCGCGGCCCAATGCGAGCTGTCTTCGGACATTATGGCGCGCTTATCGGAACTTGGGTAAGCATGATTGGCTTAGGTCTCATCGCGTTGGGTTGGCAGAAAATTCATAAAGCCACCGGATTGGTCACCTCGGGTATTTACAAGTTTGTACGTCATCCGCAGTATACCGGCATGTTTCTGTTTACACTCGGCTGGATTCTGCACTGGCCGTCGGTGATTACATTGATTTTGTGGCCGATTTTGGTAGCGGCGTATGTTTGGCTGGCGCGGCGCGAGGAGAAGTTCGTCATCGAGGAATTCGGGGAGGCTTACCGTGATTACGCGGAAAGGACGCCGCGGTTTGTGCCGGGAATTGGGCGCAGAGTCTAAGTGCTACGTTCAGTAAGGCCTTTTGTGATGAGATACCAGCGGAGAAAGAGACTTTAGAGTATACTCTATCGGTGGAGGTACATGCCTAATTCTTTGGACTCATTTTTCGGAAAAAATCTCTCCGGGACATCTCCTGGGATTGGTTAATATTTTTGTCGCAGATATTCGCAAAGAGCTCGTCTGCTAGCTTTTCTCCTTTTCTTATCGCTCTTTCCATATTTCTGACTTTATCCATGGGCGAAATGACATTGGAAACATAGAATGTCCCTAGGTGCTCCAAATAGTCCTCGCGCATTTCCTCCACTAATCGAACGTCGACGTCCTCCTTCTTGGGGACAGCAATTTGATTCAACATCCAAGGAGTAATAAGACAAAATGTATAAAAGTCATTGGTTTCTCTAAGACCCACGACCCGCACAGAAAGGTCATGATTCGCAACCGGAAGTCCTAAAAAACTTGTTTTGAATATAACCGTATAAACTTCTTCGAAAGCTTTTTTTACTTCCAGGGCGCTGGAGAAATTCATAACTACTTCTCCTTCATGAATCTTGGTGATTTTTTGGAGTGGCTTGAAAGCCTAAGGTTTTGAGCTCATCGATAACGAGCTCGACGAGCTCCGGAATGTGCTTTTCAATAGTGAGCTTCGTTCCATATGACGAAATGTCTTTCGGTTGAATGCCTATGATAACGGTGGGGGGACGCTTCCCTAATACTTGAGCGATGTTGAGTACTTCAATGATGTCAATCTCGTGAGCGGATAGTTTGCGGGTAAGATCCGAAGGGAGATCGGCAAAGTTGAATTTGACAATAGTACCGGCAGATTCACCGACTAAAACAGAATCAACAACGATCAAATAATCGGCTTCTTCAATTACGGATAGGAGGCTCATGCCTCCTGTTCCACCGTCGTAGACCTCAACATTGGAAGGAAAAGTAAAATTTCGTTCTAACTCCTCAATGACCCTGACACCAACCCCCTCATCGGTTAACAGAATATTTCCCACTCCTAAGATTGTAATCTTTTTCCTCATTTTCCAAATAGAAATGGGGCATTCTCACGCTCGAGTTAAATGCCCCATCATTTTTTGACTCCAAAACGTGCCGGCTTTATATCCCGAAGTAACTACTTCTTGAATCGATATCCGCTGATGATCGCATTGATGTTGTCCGTCTTGAATTTTATCGACTTCCAGATTTGGAAATACACATGGACAATAAACCAGACTAAAATCAGCCACCACATAATATGATGAGCGCTGCGGACATTTTGCAGCCCCCCAAATAATGCCACGACCCAGTCTGTCGCAAGATGCAGTAATGCCGGCCACCACCAGTTGATGGCATATGGGGCGACATAGAGCGCGAAGCCTGTGAATATCAGAAGTACTGCCAGGATGTGAAACGATAAGAACGACATGATGTCGATGGGGTCTTCGTACTCATAGTCAATGTTTTCTCCGGAGAGCTTGAAATAGTACTTCAATTGAATCCAGAACTTCTTCAAATTGTTTGGCGAAGGCAAGAGATCTCGCCATGGGGCGTGGAACGTGGAGAAGAAGATCAGATAGATGCTCAGAAATATAGCCACATCAAAAACAATTGCCGCAAGAAAATGGAATAACCTCATTTGGGCCATGAAAAAGGTTTCTACAGGTTCTCCATCAGGAGCGACAAAAGCAGGGGTATGCGCTATATAATTTCCGGTAATTAATAAAGCGACTACGCTCAGAAAGACGGTCCAGTGAATAATTCTCATCGTACCGGACCAGACATACTTTACATTTTTTTCTGCCATAGTCTCTCACCTCCCCAAAAGACCTGAACGGGCTTTGAATTTAAGGATTCGATTTGTGCGTGGTTCAATCACGTGAACCCCACAGCCCAGTCATGGATCGTAGGAATGAACGACCCGCAAGACTTCTACGGGTTTCTCGGGATCGAGCACAGGCGTCCCAATCAGGGCTTCTTCAACTGGCCCGCGCACACCGTTATCATCTCTCGGAGAAAAATTCCAGGTGGATGGAGAGATAACCTGGTAGTTTTTGAGCTTACCGTCTTCGATGGTATTCCAATGCGCTAATGCGCCTCTGGGCGCTTCCCACAGGCCTACACCTTGACCTGAATCCGGAACCTCATGGTCGGCATACAGAGCAACCTGGCCGCCCTTGTAGTTTTCGATAAGCTCCAGGGTCCAATCAATCATCGCGTCAGCGATAAGCTTGCATTCCAAAGCCCTCGCTCCAACACGTCCCAGGGTAGAGAGCAGGACCTCCGGTTTACCCGCCACTCCAAGCGCTGCCAGGGTGTCGTTGATCAGTTTCTGGGCTTTTTCATTACCTGAAAGGTAAGCAACCAGCATCCTTGAGAGGGGGCCCACTTCCATAGGTTGATCTTTAAATCGTGGCGCCTTGCACCAACTGTACTTCTCATCTGTATTCAAATCCGAATATTGCGGCTCGGTCACACCTTCGCTGGGATGTAGGGATCCGGATTCGTCCGTGTACCAACTATGGCTCACGAATTCGGTTACCTCTTCCGGTTTTACCTCTTCGACTTTTAAGTCGCCGGCGAACACAGCTCCTGGCGGCAGCAGCCGTTTTTGCGGATCCAAGCTCCCATCTTCGAAGACGCCCCAGGCTAAATAATTTGTATGGCTTTTGCCGATTCCGGTCCAATCCAAGTAATAACGCGCGACGGCGACAACATCAGGAAGATAGATATCATCGACCCAAGCTTTCAGCTCCTTTGCTCGAAACAGACCATCGCCGAGCATCTTGACGTCAGGCGTAACCGTCACACCTCCCGGCACGCAGGTCATCATGTGCGGGAATTTTCCTCCGAAAAGCGCCAACAATTGGGAAGCTTTGGCCTGCATTTCTAAAGCCTCCAAATAGTGGGCAACGGCGAGTAAGTTCAATTCCGCAGGAAGCCTGTATGCGGGATGCCCCCAATAAGCATTCGCAAAAGGACCCAATTGACCGCTTTCAACAAAGGTCTTGATTTTGGTCTGAACTTTTTTCAGAGAAGCTTCTTTGGGCTTTGCGCTGAGCGCGCTGACGATATCCACATAATCTAAAGCATGAAGATGATAAAAAGCAAGAATATGAGAGTGAATATACTGCGCGCCCTCGATGATATTACGGATGATACGCGCGTTATCCGGCGGGGTTACCCCGAAAGCATCTTCAAGGCCGTAGGTAGCGCAGTGACCGTGTGAGATCGGGCAGACCCCACAGATTCTCTGGGATAAATAGTAGGCGTCTCTTGGGTCACGGCCTTTCAAAACAATCTCCATGCCTCGAAATAATGGACTGGTACTCCAGGCATCCTTGACCTTTCCGTTTTCGATTTCCACTTCGATGCGAAGATGTCCTTCTAAACGAGTGAAAGGATCAATGACGACTCGCTCTGCCATAATCATTCACCTCCTTCCGGTTTCTCTGTCACTGCATCTGTTTCAGATTTCTTCTCGACCTTTTTGCGAGATGTCCAGAGAGCATGAGCCGCCACACCAGCCGTCGCCCCTCCTAACAAAGTAAAGCCCACTCTATCGGCGGTCGTTTCAACACCTGTAAAACCCGGAACCTTGACCCCGGGACGTCTGACGAAAAATGGACTGCCATTATCCGCCCATTTTTCCTGAGCACATCCTATGCAGGGCGAGCCCGCTCCAATGCACCAATTCGTCTTATTATTCCATCGATCCAGCGAGCAGGAGGAGTAAGTCTCAGGACCCTTACATCCCATCTTGTAAAGACAATAGTGCTTTTGAGCCTCTTCACTGCCGAACTCTTCGACAAATTCGCCAGCATCAAAATGCGCGCGCCGCTCGCAAATATCGTGGATCCGCAACCCATAAAGGAATTTCGGTCGTCCCTTACTATCCAATTCAGGAAGCCGTCCTAAAAGAAGGTAATTCACGACCGTTGCCGTAATCCATTTAGGGTGAACCGGACAACAGGGAAGGTTGACGAACTTTTTGGCGCTTATTCCTGTGGATTGCTGAGTGCCTTGAGCTCCTGTTGGATTGGGACCACATCCAACCCAGCCGCCATCGAAGGAACAACTGCCGACATTAATGACAGCAGCAGCATCGGCGCAGACTTCTTTGGCAATGTCGACCCCGGTTTTTCCGCCGATGCGCATGAAATTTCCACCCGCTCCGGTCAAACTTGCGCCTTCTACAGCGACTAAATATTTTCCTTTATATTTCTCCATTGTCGCATATCGAAGTTCTTCTGCCTGCTTTCCGGCAGCAGCCATAATTGTTTCCTGATAATCAACGGAAAGTATATCGAGGATTACTTCATCTGCGGTGGGATAATATCCTTGAATAAAGGATTCAGTGCAGCCGGTGCAGGAGGCAAAATGGAGCCAAATTAATGGTGGACGAGCTTTGGCTTCCTGAATGGCATGAGCAATCTCAGGAGCAACAATTCTACTCAATCCTAACATAGCTGCAACAGATCCGCAGTACTTGAGAAAGTCCCTTCGTGAGAGATCATCTTGGAAAATTCTCAAGGCGAATTTTTGTGCATTTACCATGACACTCCAATTTACAAAACCTGGACATGATTCGGACCGTTCAGGCTCTGATGGACGCCTTTCTTCGCCCGCTAGGGGATACAGTTTGGATGGAAGACTGCTTTTGATTTTGGAAAGACTTTTTAAAAGAAGATTGCTTCACCCCCCTCCATTTTACGTTGTAATTAGGGTGAATTCTTGAAAACAGGTAAGACGACACTCAGGTGAAATAGCCTCGGTGTAAAAAGATACCAAAACCAGACATATTTGTCAAGTTATTTTTTCAGGTACTCAGAAATATTACTTACCTCCGGAGAGAGATATCGGTTGCAAGCTCTAAATTCCCAGCGCCATGACCATGCCGCCGGTAAAGGCGATGACGACGCCGGCAACAGCGTGACTGTAAAGCTCCAGCTTTGGCAGCCGCAGAAAACTCAGTCCAAAATACCCTAAAAGGGCCTGAACGACCATCATGATCAGAGTGATTGCAGAAAACAAGCCGCACACCAGAACCACCGCTGACCAGCCATGAGCTGCTCCCAGGAACATCAAAGGGATGAGCGGCTCACACGGCCCCAACACAAAGATCGCCACTAGCGCCCAGATGGTTGTTGAGCGCTTCGGATCGATTTCATGGTGATGGTGATGCCGTATGTGTTTCAGTCCCCAAACCGCATAGGCCAGGCCGAACCCGATGAGCAAAAGACCCGCAACCTCTCCGCGCTGCGATTCGAGGCCGCTGAGGTTCGTCAAGCCAAAGCCGAATAGGATACCAATAGCCCCGATGACGATGGATGAACCCACATGCCCGATTCCTGAGAGCAAGGTAATCCAAGTCAGTTTCTTCTTTGACCAGTTTTGTGATTTGGCCAATCCCACGAACGGAACCCAGTGATCGGGCGCAAGAGAGTGGACGACGCCGATAGTGATTGTGGATACAAGCAAAACCGCCAGAGAATCGATGTGTGTCATGTCGCCTCCTTAATGTCAAATCGTAACTCGTTCATCTTTAATCGTCAATCCGAACTCCGCAATCGTAATTCCGCATTCCGCAATTGTAACTCCCAACTCCGCAATCCGCAATCGACAATCCGCCGTTCAGGTCGTTACCCTCAGCAGATTCTCGGCAACTGTTCGCCGACCAACATATCCGCGATGCGCCAGCCGCCGATCCGGGTTTGCAGCGAGACCAGTCCGGGTTTGTCCGCGACGACGTCGCCGATGATGGCCGCCTCTTGTCCGAGAGCATGCGCGCGCATGGCCTCCAACACGGCTTGCGCTTTGTCCTGCGCTGCCGCAACCACTAATTTCCCTTCATTGGCCACGTACAGCGGATCGAAACCGAGAATCTCGCAGGCGCCCGCCACCGCCGGCTTAACCGGAATGCGCTCTTCTTTGATGCGAATGCCCACATTTGAGCTCGCGGCAAACTCGTTCAATGTGGCGGCCAGTCCTCCGCGTGTGGGATCGCGCATAGCATGGATACCGCCCTGTCCGGCTTGCAGGATTTCCTGCACCAGCCCGTTGAGGGCGGCGGTGTCGCTCTCGATGGGAATTTCGAAAGCCAGCGCTTCCCGTTTGGACAGAACCGCCATGCCGTGGTCGGCGATGGAGCCGCTGACCAGCAGCACATCTCCCGGCTGCAGATTCTGACTGCTGATAACGTAGTCATGTTCGACCACCCCTATTCCGGCGGTATTGATAAAGAGTTTATCGCCCTTGCCTTTGTTGACCACCTTGGTGTCGCCGGTGACGACGGCCACCCCGGCGCGCGCCGCTGCTGCGCGCATGGAGAGCACCACCCGCTTGAGGTCCGCTAACGGAAAACCCTCCTCGATGATGAAACCCACGCTGAGATACAGGGGCTGGGCGCCGCACATGCAGATGTCGTTCACCGTTCCGTTGACTGCCAGCTCTCCGATGTCCCCACCCGGGAAGAAGATAGGGTCGATGACATAGGAGTCGGTGCTGAAAGCCAGCCGCTGGCCGTGCACTTCCAGTACGGCTTGATCGTCGAGTTTTCCCAGCTCGTCATTGTCGAAGGCCCACAGAAAAAGCCGGTCGATGAGCTGGTTCATCATTTTGCCGCCGCTGCCGTGGCTGAGCTGCACGGTTTCGTGATCGGTGATGGGCAGCGGACATTGCGCGAGATTTTCAGGGGTCAGGTCTTGTTTCATTTTGTTTCGAGACTCAAATATTAAAATTGAAGTCATGCGACAAGTCAATTGAATTTTTATCGCTTTTCAATTACGACTGCGGTGTAATCGTTATTTTGCCACAGGTGTTCAAATAAATCAATATCCAAACGCATTTCGCCATCTTCAGGGTCTAACAGATAAACAATGCCTTTTTCTATTCGATAGACGACTACAGAATGGACGTAAAATTCATCATCAGCAAACTTCAAGATATTGGCAATGACTGGAATATTCTGGTTAATCAATTCTCGAAGTTTACTTAAAGTCAAAGAACTTACATAGTGTCTGAACGAAAACTCGATTTTTGATGTCTTTGCGAGCGTTTCTCAGCGAAGCAATCTCCTTATTAGGCACGGCATGAGATTGCTTCGGCAAAAAAGCCTTGCAATGACAGCGATGTTCACAGTTTTCGTTCAGACATTACATAGGCTTTATGTCGGTAGGTCTTTGCGCACTCAACAACATTAATAGGGTGGTGAGTGCCATAAAACTTAGTATTTGATTTTACTCGTAATGTCTTTTCGTCCTACCTCTCCGTGCTCCTGCTACTTTTTTAGCTGTTTCAGCAAATTTAATTGTACGTACAATTTAATTGACACTCAAGATATTTCTATGTATATTTAAGCCGATGCAATATGAATGGGACGAAAACAAACGACTTGCCAAATAATAAGTTTGCGTAAAGCGAATAAACGAGAGAGAATATATTATGAAAAACAATCCTAAACAGATTACAAAAGAAGATTGGGAGGGCGTTGAATCTCCACCGCTTTCCGACGAGCTGCTTTCTAAGATGAAACCGGTAAAGCAAAGCCACCCCAACATTCCAAAACGAGTTCGTGGACCACAAAAGGATCCTCTGAAAGTACCTGTTTCCATTCGACTAAATCCGGATGTTGTAGAGTATTTCAAGTCGCAAGGTAAAGGTTGGCAAACCAAGATTAACAATATCCTCCACGATTATATGAAAACTCACGGGTCTGATGTTACACTCTAACTAACTGATTCACACCCCACAATGTGATTTTGAGTTGTCTACATTATGATACTTATCGTAACAAGGCCATTTTCTTTGTCTGTATGAATTTCACAGTCTTTATCCGGTAAAAATAGATACCACTCCCGACTGGATTTCCGAGATTGTCCCTTGCATTCCAAACAATGCTGTATGTGCCTGCTTCGTGTCGTCTGTTTGCGATCGTTTTAATCCTTTGTCCTGTCGCGTTGAATATGGTAATTTCAACATGTTGGGTTTCCGGCAAATCAAAGCTTATGCGCGTTTCCGGATTAAATGGATTTGGATAGTTTTGATAAAGTACAAATTTCTCAGGGATAGGAGCGTCCTGAACCGACGTAGGTTTATCGATGACATATTTTCCACTCATGACATCGCTTGGCGCCCAACCACTTTTATAAGCCCGCGCTTTAAGCGTTGCGGTACTATCTATCATTATTTGATCGCTGTACGGAAATGCAGATTCTGTTGGCTCCGAATTATCTAGGGTGAAGTAAATGATCGCGTCCTCAACTGTACTTGATAATGTGACATTGACGGATGAATCGAACGTACCTGGTGGCGGATCAAATTGCAGAGGGTCTAACTTACCGGTTATGACATAAGCGCCAGTTGTCATGTTGCCGGCGGGCCATCCGGTCTTAAACGCAGCCGCTTTAATTGTGGTTGTTTGTGTGACCGGAATGGGTGAGTTATAGACAGGTGACGATGTTGTCGGGGTGGAGCCATTGACAGTATATCGGACAGTTGCATCATCAACCGTTGTCGAGATTGACACATCCAATGATGTCGCATAGTTTCCTGGCGCGGGATCCAATCTCGGCGCGGTCAACACACCTCGAATCTCATAAGTTCCGGACACTTCGTGACTTGGGGCCCAGCCGCTCTTGTAAGCGCGTGCGCGCACTGTGGTTGTGCTGCTGACCGGAATTGATGACGCGTATATTTCGGATGATTGAGTCGGTTCTGAACTGTCGCCGGTAAAATGAATCGCAGCACCGGGTGTGGTCGTGGAGATGCTAACCTGAACAGGTGAAGTGTAAGTGCCTGGTTGTGGTTCAAATTGCGGCGATGCTGTCGTACCTGTGATAATATAGACGCTGCTTGCATTTGAGCAGGGAATGAAACCACTTCTGAAGGCCCGGGCTGTTATGGTTTGCGAGCTGCTCACTGTAAACGGTGATGTGTATTGTTGAGACGATTCTGAAGGAAAAGAGCCATCTGTTGTGTAATAAATCGTTGCATCATTAGTTGAAATGTACATATACACTGTGATACCTTTGGAATAAGTACCTGTCGGCGGATTTAATATCGGTGTGGCCACGACTCCGGCAAGGCTTGGATCTTTTACACGATAAACACCTGAATTCGTTCCTGCATAAAATGTACTTGGATCATTTGTTTTAAATACGATATCATGGACCTTTTGAAAAGTACCTTGATCCGAAAAATGATTCCAGTTTTCCGCGTTGTCTTCACTCGTGAAAATACCTCCTGAATTCGTTCCTGCATAAAGTTTGCCCGCACTCATGGCCAGAGAAGCTATCCTTGTGTCAGATAATCCGTTGTCTTTTCTGAACCAGGTTTCACCCCCGTTCGTGCTTTTGTACACACCGCTGCCCCATGTGGATGCATAGACGACGTCTGGGTTTTTGTCATCAAAAAGGAAATCAAAAATGTAGCTGCTGTGATTCGGAAAATTTCTTGAGCTCCAACTACTGCCATTGTCGAAGGACTTATATATAACACCTGATTTAGTCCCGGCCAAGACTATTTTCGGATTCGTAGGATGAATCGCCATAACGTGAATCTCACGTCCTGATGGAATCCCGTTGTTTGCTGAGCTCCAATTGTCACCGGCATTCAGTGATTTGTAGACACCAAAGCGGTTGGTTCCGGCGTAAACAATATTGGGGTTGTTCCTGTCAAGCGCCAGTGAGAAGACCTGCTTTTGTGGCAGGCCATCGTTCTTGACAACCCAACTGTCGCCGCCATCGAAGCTTTTATAAACGCCCTCGGAATTACTGCCCGACGACCCTCCGGTGCCAGCAAATATTGTACTGGAATTATTGGGATCTATCTGCAGGTTATAAATAAAATTATCATTAAGACCGCCACTGACGGGCGACCAGGAATGACTCGAAACAGAGCCTTTGTAAAGACCGTTGCCATTTGTTCCTGCATAGAGGACGCTCTGGTCTGCCGGCGATTGTTTTATGACAAAGACTTCAATGCCACTCAGTCCAAGCAAAGTGATTTGGTCGTCAGGAACATCGACAAAAGTTGAGATTGCACTTTCCCTTTCAAAGTTTCCCCCCTGGGATGAAAATCCGGAGGCGCGGACTGTGAAGCTATAACTGCCATCGTGCTGTGTTTGTGTCAATGAATTTGCATAAATCCCATCATTGGCAACGCCGTCGCCGTGCACGCCGTCATCATACAAAGTCATCAAAGTAGAATTATATTCAAAAGTTTTCACTGACAAATTGGAAGTTGTCGGTGGATGGGCGTTGCCGGCAGCGCTTTCAGAAGAATGATGAACGAGAGGGGAGGCCTCTCTGAATGCTGACAAACTTGCAGAAGGTGAAGTCACATCAGCGATGACTGACGCACCGGTTAGGGGGCTGCCGTTTTCAGTTAAAACGGCGCTGATAAGTATGGGCTCGTTAATTTGATACTCATCCCTGTCGAGAGTCAGGCCGAGATTTAATTGTGAAACAACTTGCACCGAGGCGACATATGTTTCCGGCGTCGGTACATTGACGCCAATAATTTTTTGTGTCCAGTTACCGGGTTTCGGCGACAAAACTGTGTAAAAATCATAGGTGCTGCCCTCGGTATAATCGATAGCCGGATCCGACGCGGCTGAAGAAGGGGTTACCTCTTTACCCGTTGGCGATATGAGCTCCATATCCACATCACTGCCTTCGAACCCCATACGGAAAAAAGCCAAGCTTGTGAGTGCGTCAAGGGTAACTGTATGAGATGTGGTTGCACCTTGCGAAATGGCGCCCAGGTTGTTTGCGGCCGTGGCCATGCCCGTGATTTGGCCTTGAATGTTTTCGTAAATCAATTGCAAAACGTTTGCCGCCGATGATGGATTGAATGTTCCGCCGGTCTTGCTTGCTATTCTGTTGAGAAGGTCGTGGTCAGCGTCGCTGCCCAACGCGATTGTGTGGATAATTGTTTTTTCGGGCAGAGCGCTAAGCGCGTTCTCTACATCTTCTGCAGAACTAATGCCATCGCTCAGGAGGACAATTGCATGCGGATTACTGGCGTTGCCTTTATTTAACTCTTCCTGCGCAGCCAGAATGCCGGCCGCTATTGAGGTTCCGCCATCTGCAAAGATCCGGTTAATTGCGTTTTGAGCATTTTGTATGGTCGAATGTCCCGAGATTGTTGTAAGAGGGAAATCTATTGCGGCGGAAACAAAAAAACTAACCACAGCCAAATTGTCGCCATTCTGCATAAAACCGACGAAGAAGTTGGCCGCTTTTTTGGCATCCGATATCTTGTTCTCATCATTCATACTGCCGGATCGGTCTATCACAAGCGCGATATCTACATTCTGAGTAAATTTATCGTTTACGGAAAATGCCTTTGGGTTGCGGGCCGAGTCTTCTGCTTCGAGGACGAACGCTTCATCGATAACTGCTTTAGCAACTGCACGATAGGTCCCCGGAATATCTAAACTCACTATGGTTGAGCGGTAATCCCAAGCGCCATTGGCTGCAACTGTAACGTTATTGTAGCGGGTTAGCTGATGCACCAGGGTGTTATTTGCGTCGAAAATGTCAACACCAACTTCCTGTAATAACACGGGCCGGCCTTCGGTTTCTTTAAGGGCAAAAGTGATTTCAAACTCATCGCCTGCAAAAATTGTAGACGGATCCTCAAAGATGCCATCAGAAATAACGACTTTGCCAGGCTCAGGCTCGAAGGGAGAAATAACCAGGGAGTAGACTTGCGGACCTTGCGGAACTTTATCCCCTTCGACATTGACACTCCATGTGCCGGCCTCCATTTCATTATTGTGAATCACCACTTGCTCAACCGGATTGATGTGATCAACGCCTCTCGTGGCCACCTTGCTTTCGTTACCCACAGAAGGGTCGAGAATGTAAGGGTCATATCTCTTACCTGTCGGTGATATGACCTCCAGCTTCAGATCGTTGATGAGTGTCTTTTGCGCGTTGTCCGGCGCCGGAATATCATCCCAAACGAGTGTGACTTTTAATGATTCAGCCGAGGATGACACCTCTGCCGGGTAACGGTGTATACTGTTTTCACCGATTACGCCAAAAAGGTCATGCTTTTCGATAACGCTATTGATAGCGGCTTTTGCATCGACTTTACCAAAACCGTAGGAGAAATCCGGACCCTTGTTACCCATATCCGTGGCGGTATTGATAAGCAGCGCCTTGACGGTAGAGGCCAAAGGATCTGTTCCATGGATAGTGCGATACTGTTGAATGATGAGTGCGGCGATACCCGAAACGACGGGTGCTGCCATAGAAGTGCCGGCTGCTGGCAATAGGACTTTTTGACCTTGATTATTTTCTCTTTCCACTTCATTTTCGTAAATATCATTTGGTAATGTTGAGGTTGTCCCTTCGAAAACGGTCGAGGCGCCAACGGCAACAACTTCCGGTTTGATTCGACCATCAGCTACCGGTCCCCAGCTACTGCCAGATA
>JBHHWX010000114.1:0-13613 GCA_046756745.1 bacterium
TTACGACGCCCCGTGGACGGGGCTTAGAGCTTATTTCTGAGTTTTCGGTCAGACACTAAGTACCAGCAACTGTTGTTCTCAGATTTCTCACCCGACAAAAAACGCCGGGATTTGAAATGACATTATCCCTTGAGGGTGTCTTGAAAATCTAAATCCAGCTCATTTTTTCTTTCGTCAAATGCGGATAAATCTTCGAGGTCTTCTGTGAGAATATGACGTGTTAACGACTTAGTGGGGTGACTCCCAAACCGGGTTCTCCGGTCACACTCAAAAAACCATCCTTCAAAACAAAGCCTCCTCTGGCCAGATCTCGCGCCAGGTCAAAGCTGCCATCTAAATCCAGATATCGGGTTGCGGGACTGGCCAGAGCCGCGTGCAAAGCCGCGGAAATGCTGATCCGGCTTTCATCCATGCAGCCCCACATCAGGTCGATGCCGGCGAGGCGGGCGATTTCAGCGATCTGCATTGCCGGCTGGATACCGCCGCATTTCATGAGTTTGATATTGAAGATACCGAACGGATGCGGGTGGCTTGCCAAAGCGAGCGCATCTTTCGGACTGTGCAAGCTCTCATCTGCGACGCACCCGGTGCGAACCTCTTCCTGAGCTTCGAGCATTCCTCCTCGATTTTCTCCTTTGAGCGGCTGCTCGATAAATTCCAAAGCCTGCGATTCGGTTTCGCGAACGAATTTTAGCAGGTCGGCGATGGTGTAGCCTTGATTAGCGTCGACCCGGATTGTGATATGGTCTCCGACTCTTTCCCGCAGTTTCCGAACCATCGCAACGTCTTCTGCAACAGAACGGCCGATCTTGAGCTTGAGAATCCGAAAACCCTGAGCGATGTATTCTTCCGCATCCGACAGCGATCCCTCTACCGATTGAATGCCGATGGTGATGGACGTCGGCAAGCTATCATATGCGCGACCGAGAAAGTCAACCAGCGGAACGCCCAGATATTTCGCAAAGATATCGTGTAACGCAATGTCGATTGCGGCTCTGGCAGCCGGGGTCTCGGACAGGACTTTTTCTAGGTTGCGTGTGTGCTCTTTCAGCGCTCTAATGTCTTTGCCCAGCAAAAGCTCCTCGAGGTTGTCCTCGAGCGCCGCAGTGCACGCTTCGAGACTTTCCCCCGTGATCACTTCTGCGGGCGAACCGGCGCCCAACCCAAAACTCCCATCTTCGGTTTCCAGGTACACGAACACGTTTTCCACCGAATCGAATGTGTGAAAAGCGATTGTGTAGGGCCTGGTGAGTTTGAGGTTTTCCGACCAGGTTTTAACTTGGGTGATTTTCACTTGGTAAATGGCCCAGTTATTATGTTCACAACCATTTAGAAATCCGGTCGGAAAATACCCATGAGCTCAACGCCCTGTCCGCGGGGCGTTGCAAGTTATTGATTCTTTTATGTCCAAAAACGCACCCGGGGGATGGGTGCTTGAGCGTTTTTGGGTTTTCCGACCGTCTTTTTATACTCTTGCCCGAAAAGCTCAAAATTACTTCCCGAAGGCGTCTCTCCGGGGTTGTTGGGCACAGAGCCGGAATCGACCCGCTCGGCGGGGACGCCTTCGCTAAGAGGTTTTTTAATCCCGCATTTTTCGAGTTTTCGGTCCAACATGACTTAGTTGTCAAACGTTTCAAATCTTGTTATTCACGGTCCGGTTTCGCCGCGCTGAGTCAGATCCTGCAAGGACTGTATCAGTTTCATTAAATTACCTTGGAAATCTTCCGTCAGATCGACATATTTGATACTCAAAAGCTCAGTCGGGATTTCACATGATGTGATTAGAACAGGAACCACTTGCACCTGGTGTCCGGCTAATTGCCGCATCAAAGCGGTGTCCAATTCCTTTTTTACCCATCGCGAGTTCACCGATTCAGGGCTGAGCAATATAACTAGAATGTCGTTTTTTGCCAGTCCCTCATTTATTTTGTTAACGATGGACTCTCCGGCAGAGATAGACCATTCGGCATAGAAAACGTTGTATTTGAATCCTTTTAATACGGAAGCAATTTGTTCGGCAACGTTTTTGTCCGTTGATGAATAGCTGATAAAAATTCCTAAATCTCGATCCCCCCTCTGGTCCGGCAGTTGAATTTTCTCTCGTACTGCAGCCTCCGGAGTCACAGGAAGAACAGACTCCCCGATCCACCGAATCAATTCGATGCTTTCAACAATCGCGCGACGGGCTTCATCAATAATCACTTCGTCAGAATGCGTTGTTGGGACGCTGCCTGTGCCCAGGTATTTCTCAAATCGGTAAAACGATCAAGCCGGTCTAACCAGTCGTCGTCAAAAGCCGAGTCTAAAAAGCGGAACTCCTCGTGTTCTTTCATGGTTCGAAAGGCGGTCACGGTTTTTCCTAAAGTCATTTTCCTGAAATCCTTCGTCGGTAGTTTCAACTCATTCTGGGCGAGTTTATAGTTTCGGCCATACACGGCCTCCACAATTCTGCGCAGAGCGTGCTTGACGTATTTTTCCACTGCTGGGAGGACTCCGTTCACAGCGCCGGACAGATGAATCCCTCCCGATGCACTCAAACAAGAACGCGCAAATGCTTCGATGGCAGCCCTGATACTGTCCTCTCTTTCATCATCCCAGGAACGGTGATCTACTTGTTTGTAGAGATCGCTCAGACTATCCACGATTCTGAATTGTAATGTGACCTCCAATTCATTGAACTGAGACACCGCATCTGGTCCCAACCTGGAAATGGTTTGATTTGCTACAGCTTCTAACTCTTTCAGCTCCAATGAGGGGTTGATGTTTTTTATTTCACTGGAACGAAGCTTGAGAAACTCATGCCGACCACTTGAGATGATAAACGAATTCCCTTCAAATCTTACACTGCCAATGCGCGCAAAACCGATGGCGTCGGTAGCACGATCCAGCTCATCCATGCTCATGCAGTCGATCCGCGCTAAAACGGGGTATGAACCTCGGCACGTCCTCAGAGTATTTTAGATAACGCTCTCCGAAACGACGGATTAACTCCTTTTCTTCAAATAAGACGATGAAATAAAGAGCGAACGTCACCAGCGGTACTAACACATAAACTGCGAGATAGTTCGCGAGCAAAGCCCATGCGATCAATCCTACTGCAATGGCGACATAACGAGGATGCCGAATTGTGCTATAAATACCTTCTTGCAACAATGTGGGCTCGTTTTTTCCCGGAGCCAATTCGGGTAATCCGATCAATATACGCAATTTCAAATACTTGCGACATCGCACTTCGATGACGGTTGCGCCGGCGTAAAAAAGGAGCGCTAAAGGCAGTAGTGATAAATGGCTCCCGAATTCGATGCTTAAAAGTGGCGCTCTCACAACATAGATACCATAACCTATTGATACCAGAACAATAAGAAGAATCGTGTACGTTAAGGCGATACCACGCTTTCGCCAGTATTCTACATATGGATGAACAATAAACCAGTAGATCACACCCGGCGGCAAAGAGACCAGGAGAATCAGAGCAACGTAATATCTAATCGTATCTATTTTGAGACCTCCGCTTTATTTCAGCTAAATACCTTTTGATACTGTTCTTGATTGAAGCCAACGATAAGCGTGCGGCCCTTACGAATCAGTGGCGCACGCAGATTGCCCGTCGGACCCAAAAGCACAGCGAGGACGTCCTCCTCTGACGGCCCGTCTTTTAGATTAAAATAGGAGATCTTTTTGCCTTTACTCGCATAGACTTTATCCACAGATTCTAACAGCTTGAGCGCATCGGCGGCTTGCAGACGTTTCGATGCGCGGGTTGTTTCTTTGACTTCGATATCTTGCTTAGCAAGGAACTCTTGCGTTTTGGCGCAGGACGTTCACCCTGCTCGATGATAGACCCAGTCTACTTTTTTCATGGTTGCTCCAATCGAAAGCGTGATTATCGTGGTGGTTTGAGGGCTAATATCAAAAATTATGACAAAAGTATCAAGGAAAAGTTTTCAGAGACCGTTCCGGTAAGGCTTTGGCTGTAAGAGATCGAGAGCTTCTTCATGTAAAGAAGTGTGGCAGGAAATGATCAGGCTGCCGCCGAAAACAACCCCGTGCTGATCGCCCGAGAGCGTGGAGGCAACCCCGCCGGCTTCCCGGATGCACGGAATGATAGCCGCGATATCCCAGGGCATCATGACGGTATCGATCGCCAAGTCAATTCGGCCCCGGCACACCAGAGCGTGCTGAGTACAATCACCCAAGAATCGAAACTTTTTCACTTGGTGAATGAGCGCGGTAAGATTATACGGAACGTCCCCGTTATCTAAGAAAATGTCGCTGCCGTGCACCCCGCAAGAAGAAGCGATCGCATCCTTCAGACGGGTGGTCGAACGAACCTTAACGGGAACCGGATCCCGGTCTGCAACCCGGAACCAGCATCCCAAGCCTTTAGCGGCGCATACGGTCTCATGAAGAACCGGCAGATGAATCACTCCCACAATCGGCTCATCATTTTTTAGCAGAGCCACCAACGTGCCGAAGTTGGGCGTACCAAGAGAGAACACGGTGGTCCCATCCAGCGGGTCGATGATCCAGCGGTAGGGCGATTGCCCCGGGTTGGTTTCGCCGAACTCCTCGCCCAGGATAGCGTGCTCCGGGAAACGTCGCTGTATCATCTCGCCGATAGCTTTCTCCGCTTCGCGATCGGCCCGGGTAACTTCCGTGCCGTCCGGTTTCATCTCGACCAGGCAGTTTTGATAATACGGCATGATGCGATGTTCGGCGACTTCCGAGAGAAAGAGAGCAAAATTTAGAAAATCTTCATACGTGTCTTTTTGTTCCTGCTTCATTTGATGATTCCTTAATTTCGTATTTCGTTTTTCAAAAATGATCCAACACGGTCTGTGACCGTGTTTTGACTAAGCCGTTTAACATCATATTTCATCTTGAAGAAATTCGTGATAAATGTCAAGAGAAAAATGTTCGAAGAAAAAAACTTTTGGCAACGAAATCGATTCTTACCGTGTCAAATAAATAATTCATAAACAGAACGATCTTTCAAGCGGTCTTTCATCATGATAATGAAGGAGGTCAAATGATGAATAATTTATCGAAAACAGTTTCACTAGGTATTGTGTTTTTGATGACAGCAGTAATGACGGCCGGACTCGAGGCCGGCGAAATTTCCAAAACGTTTAAAAATATCGACCTGATTCGGATTAAGACTGTGAGTGGGGATTGCATCGTTCGCAAAGGTCAAGCAGACAAAGTCAAAGTTGAGCTCTCTTTTACGTTCGATACGGACGATTATGAGCCGGAGATCGAGCAGGCTGGCAAACGCTTGATTTTATCAGAGCGATTTCACGGACGGTCCAATCGTGGGCGCTCCACCTGGAGGTTGGCTGTCCCGGATAACATTCGAATCGACTTTTCTACTTCATCCGGAGATTTTGAGGCGTCCGATATAACAGCCGAGCTGGAAGCCGAAACCGCTTCCGGAGACATTTCTTTGAGCCATATAAACGGACAAATTAAAGGCAGCACGGCCAGCGGAGACGTAGAGGTGACCCATCTACAAGGAAACCTTGATTTCGGAACGGCTTCCGGGGATGTCGAGCTGAGCGATGCGAATGGTGAAATTGAAATCGGGACCGCGAGCGGCGGCATTCGGGCAGAAAACCTCCGCGGAGAATTAGATTTGGGCACTGCCTCAGGGCGCATCGTTATCGAGGACGCGACAGGCGAATTCGATGTTGGCACAGCCAGTGGCAGAATTAACGCCCGTGGAATTGAAGTCACAGCCCACAGCGAGTTCAGCGCTGCGTCCGGCGATGTCGAGGTTCGTCTTTCGAAGAGTCCGGAGCACGATTTAACCCTGTCCTCGGCCTCGGGAGACGCGGTTTTAAACTTCGACAGCAATCCGATTAAAGGGCGTATCACCATGACCGCCAAAGTCGACCGCGGCCGGATCCGGGCGCCGTTTAAGTTCGACGGCGAGGAGACTTTTTACAAATGGGACGACGAATATGTGAGGAAGACGGTAACAATGTCTGGAAACAGGCCGCGGATTAAAATCAGTACGGCGTCCGGGGTCGCTGAGTTGATAGAAAATTAAGTGTCTATATAGGCGTGAGAAGCTTCGGAGTGCAAAATTTTAGTTTTGCGCTGTTTCAATGAAAGCAGCAACGCTAAAGCGTTGCACTCCAATACCAAAATCCTCCCTTCGCAGTCACGGCGCCCTCACAAATTCCTTGAATTTATGAAAATAATTCAGGATATTCGTCATAGTTTGTAATATTGAATCTCACCTGGCGCCTCTATCTAACTAGTGATTGACCGAAAACTCTCTAAAATGCTCAAGCACCTGTCCCCGGGTGCGTTTGAGGCTTCGTAAAAACAAGTGATTACGACGCTCCGTGGACGGAGCTTAGAGCTTATTTCTGAGTTTTCGGTCAGACACTAACTAACAGATGTCATCTCCGGTAATTGTTGGGGGCTTTGCGATTGCAGACTCATGAGATTTGTCAATTTGTTAGGGGAACTTTGTTCTTTCCGTTGTCTTATTAAAACAAAAGGGGCGCTTTATGTGTTATGTCATGGAGAAACAATCTTACGACACACTGATCGATCATTTCAAAATCATCGGAGAGACGATAGCTTCGTCATCTGGGGTTGAACACATCTTGAAACAAATAGTCGAGAGTGCATCGCAAGTCCTTTACGCGGATCCGGTCATCCTGTTTCAGTTTGATAAGAACAAATTTCGACTCATACCGCCACCCATATATGCCGGTAAATTATTTAAAGAAACGGATTATGCCAGTTCTTTCGTTTTCAAAGGGGGGTCATTTGCTGAAAGGATCATCACAAACGGTGAGTCCTTATATTTAGAACAGGAGGAGGACATTTCTCGACACCCTTCGATGGGGCAACGCCGGGAGGACCTCGTTGATGGCATGCGCAGGGGCAGGTTCCACGAAAGGGAACAGATAAAATCCATGGCTGCGCTCATTTTAAAGGCAGAGGGCGAGACCGTGGGCTTGATGTTTCTCAATTATCGCACTCCTCAGAGATTTTCCGGCGCGCTCAAAAAATTGATGGAAACGTTTGCTTCGTATGCAGCCATTGCGATTACGAATTCACGGCTTATTGAAAAACTTCGTGAAAAAGAGGCTTTTCTCAGGAAGGTTGTTGAAAAAATACCGGATCCGGTGTTTGTCACGCGAAATAAGATAGTGGAGCAGGCATTAGCTTGGCGCATCGACGTTGCCAACCAGGCGGCTCATAAATTGTTTGGCTACGACTTCCGGTTGAAAAGCTTGGAAAATAAAGACGCCCGCGAATTATTGGCAGCCGATCTGCAAAGGCTGGAAAAGGCGATGCAAGAATCCGGCGGTACCGTCTCTAATTTCGAAATAAATATGTCGCACAAGACGGGCAAAGCGATTCCCGTCAGCATTTCGACATCGGTTTTGGAAAGAGATGACGAAAACCACATTACAAAAACAATTTGTATCGCCAAGGATCTTACCAAAAGAAAAGAATTAGAGCTGCAGCTCGAGCATTTAAATAGCGCCACCCTTGCTTTGCTGAACGCCGAAAGTCTCGAGGAAGCCTACGATACCATTTTTGAACATTTAAGTCAAATCGGCTACGATAAAGGGATGATTTCTCTGGTTGATGAAGCGAATAGAACTATCGTGGGGCAAAAAGCGATGGGAAGAAATTGGCAAGAGCTGGTTAAAAAAACCACTATTCCATTACACAGCATAGATGTTTTAGCGCGCGTTGTCAGGTCCGCGGAGGCTGCTTTTATTGAAGATTGCACAACAAACCCTTATTGTAATCAAGAGATTATCCGACAAGCGGGGATTAAAGCGCAATATATTATCCCTTTAATTGTGCAAGAAAAGGTGACCGGTATCCTGCAAATCGGTCTCTCGGACAGAGAGGACTTGCTCAAAGGTGATAAATATATTCTCAATGAGACCTTGAATATCTTAGCCGGATTTGCAAATCAGGTGGCCGTGGCTATTGAAACGAACAAGCAGAAGGTTGCCATCAACAAACAGCAGGATGCCATCAATAGACAAAAGATCACAATTGACGAGCTTCAGACGACCTTGGCGGATATCGGCCATGAGTTCAAGTCGCCCCTGCACAATGTCAGTACTCAATTGGGCGGATTGCGATACTATCTTGAAAAAAGATATAGCAACGACGAAAGAGTTCGTAAAATCGCCCGCATTGTTCAGGAAGAAGCCTTCCGCGCCGACCGGCAAATGAAAAACGCTCTGTATTCGACCGGAGAATCTTTAGAGCGCATGGGGGTCAATTTTGAAAACGACTCTATCAGCGATACGGTGAGTTATTGCGCTGACCGGTTTCGTGAAACAGCCGAAAAAAGAGGCATCAAAATCATCGTTTACGACAGTCTCAAAAAGCTGCCGGGCATTTATTACGATAAATCTCAAATGGAACAGGTTTTCACCAATCTCATCGACAACGCCGTCAAATATTCCTATTCCAAGGAAAACATTGAGATTAGAGGTGAGGATCATGGCAGGAAGGTGGAAATTTCAGTTAAAGACAACGGCGTTGGCATTCCGGAAAGATTGTATGAACAAATATTTGAAGGCTTTACACGCAGCGACAAATTGGACCCGACCCGTTTTATCCCAGGCACCGGGCTTGGCCTCAAAATAGCGAAAAAATTTGTTGAAAAACACAATGGGAAAATTTTTGTGCGCAGCAAACCTTTTTACGTTGATCCACAAAAGGTCATGAATTATGAGGGTTATACAACGACTTTTTTTGTTATTTTACCCAAAAACCCGAAGGAGTTTTAAGTATGTCTAAGCGAATCCTATTTGTCGACGATGAAGATTGGAGTGTTTCTCCGTATTTTGAGATATTACAGGATCAAGAAATTGAAGTAGATCTCGCTGAAGACGGGGACAAAGCAATCGGCTTTCTTCGTAAAAACCCCTACGATTTGATTGTTTTGGATGTTATGTTTGCGCCGGGTACCATCATGGGCGATAATGTGGAACCCCGCAAGGCAGGTTCAACCCTGTTATCGAAGATACGAAACAAGAAAATTTCCGGTGTGCAGACAAAGTCCGATATTCCCGTTTTAGTGTTAACCGCGGTCACAGATCAAAAGCTATTGAATGATATTCGAGAAATGAAAATAGCTGAGCTTTGTCGAAAGCCGGCAGCTTTTGAGCAGGTCATTGACAAAGTCTCCCGTATTTTAGGCGTAAAACAATAGAGAAGTGACGATGCCAATTTGTCAAGTCATGCATCATCATGGTCGGCGTACTCCCCAATTGCGGTTCCGCAGCGTTCGGAATGATAAATGAATCATTCAAAAGTCATCAACGAAAATGGTATTGATTTGATCAACGCCTATTTTGATTCATAACTTGAGACTGAAGTTTGATCGCGTATTCATGCAGTATTTCAAAAATATGCTTCACAAATTTTTCATCCAGACCTAATTGACTGCCTTTTCCAAGCCGGTCCTCTATGAGTTGTTTCCAACGTTTCATCTGCAAAATGGTCATGTTGTGCTCATTTTTGTAGAGGCCAATTTGACGAACGACCTCCATCCTGCGGGCCAAAATTTCAAGCAGCTCATAATCGGCGGCATCGCTCTCTCGACGCAACGCTGTCAAAAGATTATCTTCGGGCAGGGTTCCATTTGACCTGCGGATGTGCAGGCTCCTGAGTAATTCTTGCAATGCGCTGGGCTTGATTTGCTGTTTCGCGTCACTCAGAGCTGAATCGGGATTGATATGGGCTTCAATCATGAGCCCGTCCATCGTTAAATCTAATGCCTTCTGTGAAAGAGCCCGTAGAAGACCGGGTTTGCCGGCAATGTGGCTGGGGTCACAAATGAGTGGAATGTCCGGCACGAGTCTTTTGAGCTCAATGGCGATGTGCCATTTCGGCGCGTTGCGGTAAGGCGTTTTTTCGTGAGCGGTAAACCCGCGGTGTATGGCGCCAAGGCGGTGTATGCCGGCATTGTTGAGACGTTCGAGTGCGCCAATCCAGAGTTGTAAATCCGGATTCACCGGGTTCTTCACCCAGACGGGCATATCAACACCCTCGAGCGCATCGGCAACTTCCTGAACTGAAAACGGATTAGCGGTCGTGCGGGCGCCAATCCAAAATACATCTATGCCAAATTTTAAAGCCTGGTAGACATGGTTGGCATTTGCCACTTCGACAGCGGTCAATAAGCCGGTTTCCACTTTTACTCGCTGCAGCCATTTCAACCCCTTCGTTCCAACCCCTTCGAAGCTATTTGGCCGTGTACGCGGTTTCCAGACGCCTGCCCGGAAGACGGTCACATCCGGTATTTTGCTTAATTCAGCGGCTGTTTTCAAAACTTGATTTTCCGATTCAGCGCTACACGGCCCCGCGATGATGAGTTTACCGCCACTCTCTGGGATGCAGCTCGATGGTGGCTTTAACTCAAGACTTGGCTTTCTGTTCATATCATACCCCGTGGACATCGTGAAAATTTAAGACTAAAGTAACTAAAATTGCTCCACGCTTTTGTGCTCCCGCTCTGCCAGCTTTGCGATCTGCTAAATTAGTTTAGTCGTTAACTCAAATAAGGTTTTACTCCCGATTGATACTCACCTAAGATTTTTGATTCCATTGCAGTCTGACGAACCTGCTGAATAGCTTGATCGAATTGCCTTCTGTTTTGCCATTCCACATCGACATGAAACTCGTATTCGTTGGGACGGCCGGGGATGGGAATGGACTGGATCAACCCAATGTTGACCGAATGTTCCTTGAAAATAGTTAACACTTTCGCCAAGGCGCCGACCTCATGCCGTACGTGAAAACTCAGTGACGCCTTATCAGCCGACGGGTCCTTTAGTCCTTTTTCTTTGCTGAGAACTAAAAATCTTGTGTAATTGTCCTTTATGTTTTCGATGGACTCCGCCAAGATATTCAAGCCATAAAGTTCAGCCGCAAATGTACTGGCAATTGCCGCGACGCCTTTCAGTTTTTTCTCGCTTATCTCTCTTGCGCTTTCCGCGGTATCGAATGTTTCAACACAACGAATTTGCGTATGTCCATCCAGAAAATTGCTGCACTGGTGCAACGCCATGGGATGGGAGTGGACGCTTTGAATATCAGAAAGCGCCTGGCCCGGCAGAGCCATGAGATTTTGTTGAATGCGCAGATATATTTCCCCGGTGATTCGAAGTGGAAATTCCTGAAGCAGGGTATAGTTTGCCAGGAAGCTTCCGGAAAGCGAATTTTCGATTGCCATGACAGCGCAGTCGACATTTTTTTCGACTACTTCGATACACTGCTGCCGGAACCTGCGGCACTCACAGAGTTCAATCGAATGGCCTTTAAAGTACTGGCGCACCGCCATATCGTGGAAAGAGGCCTGGCCTCCTTGAATGGCTACTTTTAGCGACATAGGAAGTCCTAAAATAAAAAAGGCCTCGATTTACGTCGAGGCCTTGGAGTTGATATTTGAGTCTATTTCAACACACAACTCTTAAGTCCCCGGGTCAGGGCCAATAAAGAGAAAATTAAAATTAAATACGACTTGTGTATTAAAAGATGTCTTCATTGTATTAGGATTTTTATCATAGTATACAATTAATCAGTCAATGTCAATCATAAATTGTTAAAAAAAGTAATTTTTTTCTTGACATCGGGACATTTATTATCTATATTCGCCGCTAATATTTATTAATGCATTCCAATTAAAAATGAATCATAATCCATTTATCATTTCTTCCGGCATAAATTTGCAGGGCGGAGTAGGCCTTATAAATGAGATTATATTCATTTTGATTTTTACCCTCCTCCTTATTAGAGGAGTGATTTCCGGCTTAATTCTCTGTTAAAAAAGCCAGAGGTCATTCCTACAATTAAAACTTCCAACGAACATTTCTAAATAAATCCAAAAAACAATAAGTAGGTTTGACCTCTGGGAGAAGTGCATTCTTTTTGAGGTTTGAACATGCGAAGCGATACCATTAAAAAAGGATTCGAGAGGGCGCCGCACAGAAGCTTGTTAAAAGCATGTGGCGTAAAGGACGAAGACTTTAGCAAACCGTTCGTGGGGATTTGCAATTCCTTTATCGAAATCATTCCCGGTCATGTCCATCTACAAGAATTAGGCAAGATAGTCAAAGAGGCAGTGCGGGAAGCGGGTGGCGTGCCGTTTGAATTCAACACGATCGGCGTGGATGACGGCATTGCCATGGGGCATTTCGGCATGAAGTACTCGCTGCCAAGCCGCGAGCTGATCGCCGATTCCGTGGAGACCGTTGCCATGGCGCATCAGTTGGACGGCTTGGTTTGTATTCCCAATTGCGATAAGATCGTGCCGGGTATGTTGATGGGCGCCATGCGGATCAATATTCCGACGATTTTCGTCAGCGGCGGGCCCATGGCAGCCGGCAAAACGCCTTCCGGCAAAACTGTCGATTTAATATCAGTATTTGAAGGGGTTGGGGCTTATAAAGCCGGTAAAATGGGCGATACCGAGCTCAAAGAATTAGAAGATTACGGCTGTCCCACCTGCGGCTCCTGCTCCGGCATGTTTACCGCCAATTCCATGAACTGTCTCATGGAAGCCCTGGGTATGGCCCTGCCCGGAAACGGCACTTACCTCGCCATTTCTCAAGAACGCCGCGACTTACTCCGTCAGGCGGCTCACCAGATTATCGAGATCATCAAAACAGATTTAAAACCGAGAGATATTGTAACATCCAAAGCCATCGACAACGCCTTTGCATTGGACATGGCCATGGGCGGATCCACCAACACGGTTCTGCACACTTTGGCGATCGCCAGAGAGGCCGGCGTTGACTATCCGCTCGAACGAATTAATCAGGTTGCTGAGAGCGTTCCCTGTTTATGCAAAGTCTCGCCGTCATCGCAGTGGCACATGGAAGACGTCGATCGCGCCGGCGGCATCAGCGCCATTCTAAAGGAGCTGAGCCGAAAGGCTGGCGCACTCAATCTGGATCAAAAAACCGTGACTCTGAAATCGCTTGGAGAAAATGTTGAACAGGCAGAAATGTACGACGACGAAGTGATTCGTCCTTTGGAAAATTGCCACAGCGAGCAAGGCGGCTTAGCCATTCTGTTTGGGAATTTGGCTCCGGATGGCGCCGTTGTAAAAACCGCCGCCGTGGCTCCGGAAATGTTGAAACATCGCGGACCGGCGGTCATCTTTGAATCCCACGACGAAGCCAATGCCGGAATTCTAAGCGGCAAAGTAAAGCCTGAGGATGTGGTTGTTATCCGTTATGAAGGTCCGAAAGGCGGCCCGGGCATGCAAGAAATGCTGGCGCCAACGGCCAATATCATGGGTATGGGATTAGGAGATAAAGTTGCCCTGATCACCGACGGGCGGTTTTCCGGAGGAACCCGGGGCGCTTGCATCGGGCATGTTTCGCCTGAAGCTGCTGCTGGTGGCAACATCGCTTTGCTTAATCAGGGTGATGTCATCGCTATCGATATCCCAAACAGAAAGCTGCAAGTGGAAATTTCAGAGGCTGAATTAGGTGCGAGAAAAAACAAATGGCAGCCTCCGAAGCCAAGGGTCACCAACGGTTGGTTAAGCCGATATTCTGCCATGGTAACTTCGGCCAACACCGGCGCGGTTTTGTCAATAGACCGTT
>JBHHWX010000115.1:0-13510 GCA_046756745.1 bacterium
TATGCAATTTTAGTAACCACTGTCACAACGGCAATATCATACGCTTTAGGAGTCATTGCAGAGCCTATCTCTAGGATTATCTTTGAATATCTCTTACAGAGCTTTATTGGTAAGAAACGTTTCACAGGCTATCTGGAAAAGCATCGTCAAATTTTGGATAAAAGCCCGATACTAAGAAGATATACACCAAATAACTCTGAAAAGAAAAAGGCAAAGCTAAAAGAATCGCAGTCAGCTATGGGAGAAATGCGATTCTATGTCTTGATGAAAAGTTCAGAATTGTATACGGAAATCGAGTCACAATTAAATAGATTAAGATTTATACGAGTACTGGTAATTGTAGAGATAATCATTATATTGGCTCTTATTTTTCAGATTAATAGAAATCCGTTACCTGTATTTCAATATCTCATGAATATTGTTATCGTAATAGTCATTGTTAATATATTTGCAATAAACAGCCGGTTAAATCGTTATTATAGAGCTGTTGAAAGGTCATACGAGGCATTGGTTTTTGATCAATACGGTGCATTAGGCGGCAATGATAATGTCGAAAATAACATGCAATAAACCATCTTGAAATTCAAATCTAACTATTCTAGAGATCAGGTGAATAATTTAGTGGATTTTAATGCGATCATAAGCAGAATCCTTTTGCCTCTAAAAAAAGATAAGATAAGTCTAAATGGTGAAGTCTTTAGATTTCTATTCTTATTGTCATTTGATAGCCTTAAAGCGGCTGAGGTTGGAAATCCATTGATACACCATTTAGTTGTGTTAAAACATGTTATTGAAATTGCTCAAGAAGAAAATCTTAATATTTTACATGCGGGCGCCATAGCGATTTTGCATGATATTGCACCAATTGAAAAAATCCGAAAAGCGGACTTGTTAGGACATGACGACCTTGAAGTCAAAAGACTATTGGATGAAGAAAGAAAGCAGCATCGAGTATTCCATATGCGAGAAGGAAGTGAATTAGCACGCGAAAAATTGTTACTTCTCAATGAGTACTTAGGTCAAACCTTATTTAGCGATCAAGATATCAAAGTTGTTTGCAATGTTATTAGCATTCATGATAACCCCTCCATTGATTATCCGATTCCGAAAGAAAATCACTTGGCAGTGTCATTCCGTGAAGCAGATAGACTTTGGATGTTGAGCAATGAAGGATTTAGGTGCGATCTGGAAAGAGATGCAGGAATAACTGCGAAAAGCACACAAACCGAAACATTGGCTATAAATAGATTAAACCATATCCTTAAAAGATTTAAGGAAGAGCGTAAATTATACAACTCAAACGATGGGCCTTTCCTCGATGATGATTTATTCTTCCGCACGAAGTCGGGTTATCATATTTACTTAAAATATTTATCAGAGAGAAAAGAACAACATAGGATTCGATTATATGAATCCGCTTTGGAGGTCACTTAATGAACCAGGCAAAAACAATCGCAGAACTGAAGGCATCGGGCTATAAAGTTATACCTGTGAAACAGGAAATACGGCAGAATCTCATTAAGAAACTCAATACAAAAGAGGAGCTTTTCCCAGGCATCGTTGGCTATGATGATACGGTCATCCCAGCTCTCTGCAATGCGATTTTGTCTTATCACGATATGATTTTGTTAGGACTTCGCGGACAGGCGAAAACTCGTATTTTGCGCTCTTTGCCAAATTTTCTTGACGAGACCATCCCCGTCATCAAAGGGTGTGAAATCAATGATAACCCATATCAGCCTGTCTGTAAAGCCTGTAATGATAAAGTGAGCGAATTCGGCGACGAGGTGGAAATCGATTGGCTTTCCCGCGAGGAACGCTATGGTGAGAAATTGGCTACCCCGGATGTCACCATCGCAGACTTGATCGGAGATATCGATCCGATTAAGGCGGCCGCTCAAAAGCTGCATTATGCCCACGAGGGGGTGATTCATTTCGGAATTATTCCGCGTTCTAACCGCGGAATTTTTGCGATTAACGAGCTGCCGGATTTACAGCCGCGAATTCAAGTCGGGTTGTTCAATATTATGCAGGAAAAAGATATCCAAATTCGAGGTTTCCCCGTGCGTATTCCTCTGGATGTGGTTATCGTGTATTCAGCCAACCCGGAGGATTACACAAATCGCGGCAATATTATTACTCCTTTAAAAGATCGTATCGGTTCTCAAATTATGACCCATTATCCCAGAGTGTTAGCAGACGGAATCACGATTACATCGCAAGAGGCCTGGGAAGACCGTGATGGCGGGAGAGAAGTTTCCATCCCGTATTTCTTTCGAGAGATAATCGAGCAGGTCGCTGTTGAGGCTCGTAATAGTGAATTTGTCGATCAAAAGTCCGGCGTCAGCGTTCGCATGTCCGTAACAAGTATGGAGAATATGATCAGCAATGCGGAACGGCGCTCAATACGAAACCGTGAGAGTCAGACCGTTCCAAGAATTTGTGATCTCTACGCAGCGCTTCCGGCTATCGTCGGCAAAATCGAATTGGTTTACGAGGGCGAGCAAGAAGGGGAAGCGAATGTTGCGAAAGTTCTGATTGGGAAAGCGGTAAAAAGCATATTCAAAAACTATTTTCCCGATCCCTACGAATCTATGAAGAAGGGAGAGAACGTTTATCTCGATGTTGTCGGTTGGTTTAAAAACAATCATGCTATCGATATATCCGATGACATGCCCTTAGACGATTACATTAAGCAATTGCGAAAAGTGGCGGGCCTTGAAAAGATTGCAAAAAAATATATCGAAGTCGCCCCCAACGATTTAGCCTCTTTAGGCACGGTTATGGAATTTGTCTTAGACGGTTTACACCAAAATTCGATGTTGAGTAAAGATATCGTTGATAAGAGGGCGTCCTATACAGATATGCTAAGTACGATGATGAGCTCTTTGCAAGCTGGTGTTGACGATGATATGAAAGAATTTGGTTAAGATGCTTGATTTGTATCACTGCAAAGTGTTATATTATTTTATTGTATTTGAACCTAATTCAACCGAAGCTGGAACCTGACAATAAAAACTGTATTTCGTCCAACGGCTCAATAACCCCATTTTTATCTCTTCAGTTTGAACGAGGGTCATCATGGCAGCGGCTGACTTGCCCCTTAAAAACAGCGTAGATTTAGAAGAACAAATCCGTAAGTTAAACGCTATTGGGATTGCACTCTCCAGTGAACATCAGTTGAACAAACTGCTTGAGCTGATTGTCAAAGAAGCGCGAAATTTTACAAATGCTGACGGCGGCAGTCTCTACATAAAGGAAAAGAAGAAACTCAATTTTGTTGTTGCCCAAACAGAATCCCTCGAGCAGCGTCAAGGACAAAGTGAACCTTTCAAGTCTGTTTATCTGCCTCTTACTCAAGAGAGTATCGCGGGATATGTCGCTATTAATGGTGAATTGTTGAATCTTGCGGATGTTTACCACATTCCACCTACGGTCTCATATAAAGTTAACAAGCTTTTCGATAAAAAAACCGGCTATCGTTCCAAATCCATGCTTGTGGTTCCGATGCGGGATCATGCCGATGAAATTATCGGCGTATTGCAGTTAATTAATTCATTGAACGAGAATGGGGAAGTTGTCCCGTTTAAAAAAGAATATGAAAATTTGATCTTGTCGTTGGCTTCTCAGGCCGGGGTTGCGATTCGAAACGCAAAACTTATCGAAGAAATCAAGAATTTGTTTCGCTCCTTAGTCAGATATTCTGCCAAAGCGATCGATGCACGAAGTCCACATACAGCGGGTCACTCGGGCCGGGTCGCGAAATATTCTGTTAGGATGGCGCAGGCGATCAATGAAGAAAAAGAAGGGCGGTTAGGGAAAATCAACTTTACACCCGAAGAGATCGAAGAGCTGAGAATGGCCGGTTGGCTGCACGATATCGGGAAAATTGGGGTGCGAGAGAGCGTCTTGGAAAAGTCTAAAAAGTTGACCGAAGACCGGATAAATGTTATCGCGCACCGCTTTGAGAATATCAAGTACCTAAAACGAAACGAATTCTTAAAAAAGAAAATCTCTTTTCTCCTCAATGGCGATCACGCTGTGGAATGTGAAAGACTGGAGAGCCTGCTTAAAAAGGAAATTGTTGCCCTGGATGAGGCGCTCAAATTTATCAAGAGAATTAACACGCCGGGTTTTTTATCCGAGGAGGAACGAATTCGCCTAAAAGAGCTCGCTGAAAAAACCTATGTCAATGAACGTGGTGAGACATGTTATTATTTGGACGCGTTTGAGTATGAAAATCTCTCGATCATAAAAGGGAACCTGACGCCAAGTGAATACAAAGAAATTCAGGCCCATGTAGAGCATACTCTCAGTATTCTCGACAAAATTCCGTTTACCCGCGAACTGAAAAATATTCCGAAATATTCGGCCGCTCACCACGAATACCTCAATGGCACAGGGTATCCCAAAGGATTGCTGGACGATGAAATTGCCATCCAATCTCGAATTATGTGTATCGCCGACATTTATGATGCTTTGAGCGCTCCCGACCGTCCTTACAAAAAAGCCATCCCCCTTGAAAAAACGCTTGACATTCTACGCGAAGAGGTTAAGGCCGGTAAATTGGATGACGATATCGTCGAGTTGTTTATTGCTAAGAAACTGTATGGAAGGTCTTCGTTAGAGGAAGACGAAGATTGATGACGTCACTGCATTATCGATAAACTGTTGTATGATGTGCTTCAACCAAGAAGTACAAGCTACCTAACTTAAACCTAAAGATTAACCTTGCCTTTCTCTATTCCGGAACACAAAATAGATGAAGTCCGTCAGGCTACGGATATCGTAGAGCTGGTTTCCGGGTATGTGACTCTCAAGAAGAAAGGACAAAATTTTTTCGGTTTGTGTCCTTTTCACACAGAAAAAACCCCCTCGTTTAGTGTGAATCCTGATAAAGAAATCTTTCACTGTTTCGGGTGCAGCGCCGGCGGCAATGCGTACACATTTTTGATGCAGTATGAAGGCATGAGTTTTCCCGAAGCCGTGAAATTCCTGGCTCAACGCGCCGGCATCCAACTGGACTTTGAAGAAACGGATGAGACGGCCCGCAAAGAGACCGAGACGCTTTACTATATCAACGAATTTGCCGCTCGTTTTTTTCAAGAAGAGCTCTTGTCAACTCGCGGCAAAAAAGCGATGGACTACTTACAAAACCGGGGATACAAGCCGGATGATATTCAGAAGTTTGGTTTAGGTTACGCTCCTCAGGGTTGGGATGGTCTGATTCAACATGCCAAAAAAGAAACGGTAGAACTTCAACAACTTGTCAAAGCGGGTCTGGTTTTGAAGAAGGCAGGCGGGGGGTATTACGATCGCTTCCGTGACCGGGTGATGTTTCCTATTTGGAATCTGTCCGGTCGCGCTGTTGGGTTTGGCGGCAGAATAATTCAGGAGACAAAAGATACTCCTAAATATATCAATTCTCCTGAAACAGCGGTCTATGAAAAAGGCAAACTGCTTTACGGATTGTTCCAAAACCGGGATGAAATTCGTCAGCAGGACCGGGCAATTTTTGTCGAAGGGTACACGGATTTGATGAGCCTGGTATCTGCCGGAATCCGCAATGTGGCCGCGACACTGGGAACGGCTTTGACAGAGCATCAAGCACGGTTGATACATCGATATACCAAAAATGTCATTTTGATGTATGATAATGATATTGCCGGTTCAGCCGCGGCGTTACGGGGGGCCGATATATTAATTGAAAATGGTCTCGAGGTGTTCGTCAATGAATGTCCTGAAGGTTTAGACCCTGATAGTTTTGTCAAACAGAGCGGAGCGGCTGAAGTTCAAAAACATATTGAAAACGCAAAAAAGTTGATCGACTACAAATTGAACTTGATTTTAGCTAAAACTCCGGAACAACGCGGGGAAGCGATTCGTTCCGTTCTGAATTCGATTTCGAAATACAAAGACCGGATTCAACGCAGTCTGATGGTGAGAAGTCTCTCCGAAAAGCTGGAGATCGATGAAAAGGTTTTGTGGAGCGAGCTGAAAGTACAATTGCATGAGAAACGGCGCAGAAAACGGCCTACAAGTCAGGAGAAACTCAACGTGTTAAGCCGGCCCGGCCCGACGTCTAAACTCGTAACCGCCGCCGAAGACCTGGTCAGAATACTCATAAAAGAATGGAATCTGGCTGAATTCATTTTTGAGCATTTGGATATGGATATGGTATCGGAGTTTAAAGTCTATCCTATCCTGACTTATTTAAATAACCGCTTCAAATCCCATTCCAAACCTGCGGACTCGGATTTGATCAATCGCTTTAATGAGGTGGAGTTATCTTCGTTTATTATCAATGCGTTAAATGATGAATGGTCTGAAATGGATTTTCAACGTTGGGCGATCGATTGCATCTCAGCCATAAAAAATGAAGACCTGCAAAAAAAAATTCGTTCAGTGCGAGAAGAAATGCGGGAGGCTCAGCAGCGGGGAGAGCCGGTCAAGGAGCTAGTCAGGATGTGTATGGAATTGGAGGCACAAAAAAACGACCTCTTTAAAGAAGTTTCTTCTTAATCGTTAGCAGAAAAAACCATTGCTTTTCAAAATCGATTGCAGTATATTCATCCCAATAATGACGCTTGTCTAAGGAATACGACAGCGCAAGATAAGGGCCCTTAGCTCAATCGGTTAGAGCAGCGGACTCATAATCCGTTGGTTCGGGGTTCGAGTCCCTGAGGGCCCACAGATTTCTACTCCTCATTGTTTCATTTTCGACCCACAATGTCATGGCGCCTCCTTTTGGAATGGAGTAATATGACCGTTCTCAAACAACAATTTGCGCTTATTGGGTTGCGAATTCTGTTGTGGTCAAGAGAGGCTCGTTTTACTTTTTGGGAACAATTGTCAAATTTTCCTTGCGTTTTGTCAGGCATTTTTTTATTACATCAGTGAACTGATTTGATGAGAATCCCGGACACATATTTCTTACCCTGTTATTTCTTCTAAAGAAGTCTAAAGAAGACAAACCCGAAACCCAGAGACTTGGAGGAACATCCGTGAGAAAAGCACATTTAATCCCCACCCTGTCCTGTTTCGTTGTTGTTGTATCTTTTTCATACTTGCAAGCCCAATTCTACTCCGGTTCCAAAAAATATGACATGTTAATCAGAACTTTAAAGGGGCATGAAAACGCAATACACACTATCACTTTTAGCCCGGACGGTAAGCTATTGGCGAGTGGAGGTGGAGCTAATTATGAATGGAGAATGAGTTTTACGGATGAAGTAAGACAAAATAAATATGATACTTCTATTAAAATATGGGATGTGAGAACCGGTAAGATCGTTCAGACTTTAACGGGTCATCCAAACATTGAGAATTATGTAAAAGACTTGTTTTTCAGTTACGATGGACAATATCTTGTCAGCATCGATTATAATACGAATGTTTTTGTGTGGGATGTGGCATCAGGACGCAGACTGAGGACAATCGTCCCTGAAGGAGATTACAAGTATTTTAAATCCTTGGCGTTAAACAGACGGTCTGATATCATTTCGTTAAGCAATCGTTCACATATTCTGGCGGCCAGAACGAAACGTAAAATGAGCTTAATCGATATTGAAACCGGCGAAACATTCATGACTGCGAAGCTGATCTCTGATGTCTTTACTTTCAGTGATGATCTTTCTTTGGCAGCCTCATGGAATTCCCGCGAGAAAAAGTTGAAATTAATAAATTTAGATACCTTTGATATGAAGTTCATTCCTATTCTTGATAATGGACTAAAGGAGCTCAAGTTTACTCCTGGCGGCGATAAATTAATTGGACATTTTGTGCTCAAGGATGAACCCAGCACACGAGAGAGTAAGATTATCGTATGGAATGTGAAAACAGGAGCGAGAGTGAATGAATTTACACGCGAGACGCACTATTCAGGCCTGAGTTTAAAAGCTGTTGGTGCTGAATTATTTGTCGTAACAAAAGAAAACAAAGCGATAGTCTACGACCTGGAATTTTTGCAGCCATTCCATACATTTGATGAAGGGCCGTTAAGACAATCAAAGAAATCTTGGCGGAAGAAATATGTCGGCGCCGTCGCGATAAATCCTGCCGGCGACGTACTCGCATGCGAGAGTGAAAATTTAATTAGTTTATGGAGAATTTCAAAAGCTGACGAGATTAAACAAAAAATAACATTGGGGTCACAAATTGTAAATTCAGCTTCAATTACAAATAACAGCCCGGTGATTGCGGTAGCTGATGAGAACGGCAAAATCCGCTTTTGGAATTTGAGTACTCATGAGAAGCTTCAGAAGTCGTTTAGCTTCGCGGAGCCAATTCATGCGATTTCCCATAGCCCGGATGATAAAGAAATAGCCGTCGGATTTGCAGATGGTTCACTCCTTCTGATTGACGCAGAAACGGGTCGTCCAATCAGAACCTTTGAGAAAAAGTTTCATACGATTCGATCGATTAAATTTAGTCCAAGAGGACAAATAATCGCTGCAGCAGGAGGAAAGCGTGACAAACATTTAAGGCTATTTGATATTAAAACGGGTAAGGCGACTAGAAAATTTAACGGTTCAAAAGAATCAGACTGGGCTTTTGATTTTAGCCCTGATGGATGGTTATTAGCCGGGAGGGATAATAGTTATTATGGCATTCCTCTCTGGAATCTTAACACTGGTTGCCGAGAACGTGTCTTACAGCATTAAAAGCAATGACAAAAATATTTATCTTGAAAAAAACCGCGGAAGACTCGGAGATATGGAAATCGGAGAAATCCAAAAAATTACTTGTATCATAAGTCCAAATAAACGAGTGCAAACCAAAGGCTTTTTGCCAATCTATTTGACACTCAGGGAAAAAATAGGCCAGGGTAGTCTTATCGATTTCCAGCTACCGATCAAGCTCAACCAGAAGCCTCCATCACCCAATATTTTAACCGTGACTCCTGATATTGAAAAGATGAAAAAACAGATCGCTCGTTTCGAATTTACCTCTAAAAAATTTACAACCAAGATAAGCAATTTTGTCGATATTAATCATGTCGTTGTTGCTAAGACCAAACGACCAAAGTCTGTGGGGGTCGTATTGGGAATTGAAAATTACAAATATTTGCCGCCGGCGCCTTATGCCGTTCATGATGCACAATTGATGAAAAAATATTTTGAGAGACGGTTGGGTGTTGAGGAAGTTGTCCTCTATAAAGAAGATGAGATATCCGGCTTTATTTTCGACGACATTTTTAATCCAGATTATGGCGAATTACAAAAAGCGGTGCTGAAAGGAAAAACGGAACTGTTTGTCTATTACTCAGGCCACGGTATTCCTAACAAAACCGGCGACGAAACTTATCTTTTTCCTGTCGATGGAAAAATCGAACGTCTCGCACAACAAGGCTATAGTCTCACCAGATTTTTCCGGAATTTAAATAGCCTGGGCGCCAAGAATGTGACTGTTATACTGGACGCGTGTTTTAGCGGAGCGTCACGATACAGTGAACAAATCAATCAACAAAACTTGATCGCGGCCAAGGGACTTATGATAAAGCTTGAAAAACCTTGGCTTAACTATAAAAACTTTACGATAATAAATTCTTCCGCCGAAAACGAAACGTCGCTCGGTTTTGATAAATCTAAAACGGGTTTATTTACTTATTATTTGGCTGCTGCATTACGTGGTGAAGCCGACTTTGATAAGAATCATCTCATTACCCTTGGCGAGCTGAAAAGATATGTTACACGAAATGTTATCGATACATCGAAAAAATTTCTCGGGATTCAAACTCCAGAATTTATCGGAGATGAAAGTCGTGTCTTAGTTGAATGGTGATGATACTAAGATCCCTGTTCAAGTTACAAAAATTTGACATGTCCGTAACCTTATTCCCTTGTTTCTTTCCCGAAACCTCTTAATTTATACGCTGAACGAAAACTCGTACAGATCTGTCAATCCGGTAATTTATTGTGCCGGAATCCCCTGGTTTTAAGCGGGAGATTCCCGTTAAAAGCATGCGGGAAAGACCGGGAAGGTTCGTTTTCGTTCAGACACTAAACTAGGTCGAATGAAGAGGGTGCTTTCTCAGCCATGAACCGCTCAAACTTCTATTCGCTTGGCTCAATTGATCTTCACCTAACAAAATAAAGCGCGCTTTTCGCTCTGATGATTACGTATTCGGTTTGGATTGTAGGTATTCTCTTTTGAAACGATAGAACGATAACCTTTTCGAAAAGGTCACTTTCTTATTCAACGAGGCGTCTGATGAGGTATTTCATCTTTTTTAGCGTTTTGGCAGTCGTTCTTTTTTCAACGGGTCCATCCTTCACCCAGAACCTTCCCGATGATTTGACCTTCCACAATGTTGCCCTTGACGCCGGATTTGCCCTCAGCTTCGACGGCCAAAACGACTATGTCAAGATTGACGACTCCCCTCTCTTAAGCGGCGGCCCTGGCAAAAGTATCACGGTTGAGGCCTGGGTCAAACCGAACAGTGTGATCGGCAGATTTTCCATTGTGACGAAGTGGTTCAGCAGTCGAAATAAAGACTGGGGTATGCGCATTAATAACGGACAGGTATTAGTCGCGATCGAATCGAATGGCGACAACTGGGAGTATGTTGCCGGCGGGGTGTCTGCGGGCGTGTGGAGTCATGTGGCTTTCACATATAACGACGCTGCCGAAAGGGTCCGCATCTTTGTTAATGGCGTCGAGGCCGGAACCGGAGCGGCTCGCAGCGGGATGCCGGATACTGACGCCGCTGTTCTGATCGGGAAAAACGGCTACAAGGGGCAGCCTTTTACGGGAGTGATCGAAGAAGTGCGGATTTGGGACTTTGCAAAATCAGCCGCCGAAATTCAAACAACGATGAGTACGACTTTAACCGGCAATGAACCCGGGTTAATCGGCTATTGGAATTTCGATGAAGGCTCGGGTCAGACCACTGTTGATTTTTCCGGTCACAGCAGCGATGGAACGCTGTTTGGACCAACCTGGGTACAATCCGATGCGCCGCTCTCAGGACAAGATTTTCTCATGGTGGCTTCGCCCAATGGCGGTGAGTCCTGGGAAAGAGGCCGTGTGCACACGATTCAGTGGAGCGCCAGCAGCTCCGTCGCAGATGTGACAATCGAATTTTCAGCGAATGGCGGAACAAGCTGGACGACTGTGGCGCTTTTAACCGCGAACGACGGCAGCTTTCCCTGGACGACTCCAGACAACACCACGAACGCTGGGTTGATACGCATTTCAGACGCTGCGGACGGCGATCCTGTGGACGTCAGCGACAGCCCGTTTTCCATCGTCGATCCGCAGCATGGCGAGCTGTCTTTTACCGACATCACCGTGTCGGCAGGAACGGGTGGTCCCACGGGCAACGGCAGAACCGGCGGCCATTCGGCGACCTGGGCCGATGTCAACGGCGACGGCCGGCCCGACCTCTTTTTCACGATGCTCTTCAGAGTCCCGATGGAGGATCTCTTCTTCCGCAATACCGGAAATAATCACTTTGCTGATGAAGCTTCTCTGCGCGGCATCGCCGATTTCGATAGCGGTTCGCATGGCGCGACCTTTGCTGATTTGGATAACGACGGCGACTACGATCTTTTCAACGGCACCACTTTCGGGACGGATGCAATTTCGGCGCATAATAATATTTTTCGCAACGACGGCAACGGATTTTTCACAGATGTGACCGGCTCAACCGGCATCCCTGAACGCGAGTGGCCGACCCGCGGAGTGCTGGCGTTCGATATGGACAAAGACGGGGACTTGGATTTACTCGCGATAACCAATTATCAAGGCTCGGACGACCCGGCAGGTGAGCGCAACGAGCTGTATCGCAATAATGGCCACTTAAACTTTCAAGCGGTCAATTCCGGGGCGCTTTATCGAGCTCCGGCAGGTCAAGGCGCAACAGACACGGATTATGACGGCGACGGCGATATCGACATCTTCGCTGCAAACCGAACCGGCGACGTCAACATTTTACGTAACAACGGCGCCGGCGATTTTACAAAAATCACGCCCGCGTCCATCGGACTCAACCACCAAGCCGGAGACGGCATCACTGCCGGCGACATCGACAACGACGGCGATTTGGATCTGCTGTTGACCCCGGCAAACAGCGGTTTTCTCTATCGCAACACCGGCGGCGGTTCGTTCGCTTTTGTGCAAAGCTTCTCCAACACCGATGGCTACATGGGCGGCTTTGCCGATTTGGACAATGACGGGGATCTGGATTTGGTGTTTTCCGGCGATAGTAAATGTTATTTGAACGATGGCAGCGGGAATTTTTCCGTTGGACCTGCCATCCCGGTGAGCGGTATCGGCGATCCGCGCGCCGTAGGTTTTGCAGATATCGACGACGACGGCGATATGGATTTTGCTTTTGGATGCAAGCGCTCCCGGAATTGGCTGGTGCGCAACAACTTTAACGCCGGGAATTGGCTCAAAGTTAAGTTGATCTCGCCGCAAGGACAGGCAGGCGCATTTGGCGCCAAAACCCGGATTTATCCGGCGGGTCAAGCCGGCGGTCAACAGTTGGGCCTGCGCGAGTCGCGCAGCAATAACGGCTACCTCGGACAAAACGATCCGGTTTTGCATTTCGGATTGGGCGCAGCCACGATTGTGGATGTGGTCGTGCAGTTTTTAGACGGTTCCGTAGAAACGCGTACCAATGTTCCCGGAAACCAGACCATTCTCATCGACGCCTCCGGGGGAAATGGCCCGCGGCTGCCGTTCATCCTTTCGTTTTCGCCGTCCAGTGGCGAGGCCGGCTCCACGGTCGTCATTTTGGGTGAAAATTTTACCGGCGCCACGAGTGTCCTCTTTAACAGTAATCCCGCTTCGAATTTCAGCGTCGATTCCGACGGTCAAATCACCACCACGGTTTCCGCAAACGCGACAACCGGACCTGTGACCGTGACGACGGCAACCGGAACAGCCACAAGCAGTGAAGACTTTACCGTTACACAATCGTCCGGAACGGTGACCCTCCCTCCGACAGAGGATACCTTTATCCGTTCCAAACGTCCAACGAAGAACTATGGCCATTCAGTGGAGCTTCGCGTCCGTCGAAGAAATGCCAACGATTTGAGCTACACATATTTAAAATTTAACATCACAGGTCTCTCAGGGCCGCCTCAGAGCGCCAGAATTCGGCTTTATGTTACGGACGCCAGCAACGAGGGCGGCACGATTTACGTTACTGCCAATGAATTTCACAATTCAACCGAACCGTGGACCGAAGAAACTCTGATCTGGAATAATGCTCCTAGTATTTCGGGATCCCCCCTGAGCTCGCTCGCAGATGTCGTCTTAAATGAAATCGTTGAGTTTAACGTCACCCCTGCTATCTCCGGAAACGGCCTCTACAGTTTTGTGATCAAGAACGGTGCGAAAAATACGGCGAAATACAGCCCCAAAGAAGGGCCGGTGGCGCCGGCATTGGTTCTGGAAGGAACAGACCTGCCCCTCATGCCTGTAATCCAAACCTTTTCCCCGGCCAGCGGGCCGGTGGGAACGGTGGTGACCGTCTCCGGCAGCCATTTTACCGGCGCCA
>JBHHWX010000116.1:0-13396 GCA_046756745.1 bacterium
GACTTCGAGGAGGTGCAATCATGAGAGTAGAAATCGAAGGCATCACGTATGTTGTTGAGAAAGCCACGCCAGTCAAGCAAAAGGTCGGACGTCCGCGCAAAAAACAGGCGCGGTTTAGTCTGCTTCTCAGGCGTCCAAAGGGTTCCAGGCTGTATGCTTCTTATCTGTATCACGATAATTCTTTTTGCAGACCGATTTAGTTTAGTTCATCTCTCTGCTTGGCTAAGTTTACGTCCGAATTCACCCTTGCGATCTCAGCAGATAGATCGTAAATCTCTATAAGTGAATAGAGTAGCAATTCTTGTTCTTCGGCGGTGATTCGGGGGTAGAGGACTTTCGATAAATCAAGCACGGACTTAACCCCGCCCTGCATCAGCATTGCAGGGTGCCGGGTTAAACCATTTATCTTTAGCACCTTTTCGATAAAGTTGTTAGCCGGTGCCGTACGTTTTGTGGGGTTTCTAAGCTCTTGAGGCATCTCGCAACTCCGACAGGGGGTATCTTCTCCAAGCTGTTCATGTAGATTTACACATCCTTTGCAACTGTTTCGACTTGTGTCTCCTTTCCATTTGATTTGAAACCGATAAGTTTCTCGAATTTTTTTTTAATCGAATTCATATCAGGTTGAAACGTCTGCCAGTTTTGCGAGAAAAGCATAATCTCTTGAATCCAGTCCGGGAAATTCGCCATCAAAATTTTCTTGTTTGCCAGATTGCAATCACAATCCTTTCCGTTTGCGCTGAACCCTTTCCAATTTACAAGCGCAAAGTCGATTATTTTTTCGTCAACCGCTTTTTGATCGAGCTTCTTTTCCCCGTCCTTGCCAATTTTGGTACATTCCTTTTCGATTTGTTCCTGAATGTTCGGATGCAGAAAACGAATCTCGAACTCTACCGTTTGTCCCTCAAACTCGCTTTCAAGCCAGCGCGTGGAGTAGTTTTTCTTTAAGTCTATCATAAATAAGCCTTTAAATATATGATGTTGAAAAGTTGTCCTGTAAAATCAAGTGTACGGGGTTTGCCGTAGCAAGGCCAGTTGGCGTTGATACCGGATCGATTCCTCTAAATGTTCTGGTAAACGGAAAATCTCCAGGGGAATCAAGAGAAATATCCTGCTCCATCGGATACAAAGAACCGAGTTCAATTGTAAGTTGATATGCTACGGTCGAAATCGTCCGACTCCAAAACAGATCGGCTTTATATGCAACCTCATTCTGCATATCTTGAAGCAATGCTATCGTCGCATAATCGTTTGCTTCAATGCTTAAGTTGACATTGGAAGGCTCGTTTTGAATTGGCTCGTTTGTTTGCTTCTCTGTTCCGTCGGTAGCACCCTGAGTTAAATCATCGCGTCGATATGGCCTGTCAATGGATAGGCTTAAATTTGATAGGTTTATAACATCACCACTACCAAGGGCACCGCCGGCCTGTGCGTTTATCCTGAATCTGCATTCGCGGAACGGAATAATTAAACCATTGGTAACATAAGTCACTGCATCGAATTGCGTTCCCGTATTGGTTGCATCTGAAGCATAGCGAACGGTATCACCAATCGTTCTGGCGGTAAGCTTCATCACGCCGTTGTTGTTCTCGAAAGTTAAACCGGTGACTTTAAGACTCGGCCATTCCGTAATATCTGAATTGTTTATCTCTTTGCCGACTGTATAGAAAGTAGATGAATTGGTATTATATGACATTGTGTGGACGTAAGGCCCTGCTCCGGTTACTGCATCGCTCCCCAAGACTCCCGCCCAAAACTTCCATTCAGCGCCAGAACGTCTTGCAGCGTCAAAAGTAAATGTCGGGTTCGCTTCGTGCTGTATTAAATCAATATTCTGAATCTCAGCCTGTCCCGCAGGTTTGTCCTCAAAATGCTGACCCGTAAGCGCCCATTTGTCTATATTGGTTACGTAAAGACCGCTATTTGCAGCTAGATTGACGGCGGTGTGCCAGGTGCTACCGGACACCATGCCCAAAATTGTCTCTCTTGTTGTGCGTGCCATGATTTAACCCTCGGATTTCTTAAAAGATTTGATTTCTTCAAATATCAAAGACAAACCCGCTGGTTTTCCGTCTTTATCTTTTTTGTCAAGAAGCTCATTGTCAACGCGGTATTCCTCACCCTTTAGAATCAAAAAACTACCATGCGCCAACCTGCCATTATCAAGTCTCGGCCAAATGTTTTGATTTACAGCCTTACCGTTCTTGTCGTTTGCCGGTTTTACTGGAACTATCTTATCCTTTGTCCTGTAATTTGGGCATCCGGCATCAATTAGGGCTTTACAAGTTTTCATGGCGTTACGTCCTCCATTGCAGTTATTCTGATAATACAGGCGTGAACAAGATGATCGCCTAACATTTCATCGCCAAACTCTATCAATTCGGCGGCCTGTTTCTGAATGCCTGTATTGTTTAAGTCTAAGTTGTTTGATGTATCAAATTTATCCATTACAAGATCGATTAAATTCTGAAAGGTTGTTTCACTATTGTTCGCGTCATCGAATTCATAAAACCCAGCCAAATCAAATATGTGCGTTCTTCTCACCGCTGCGCCTGTTTGCGCTTCTGCCTCAACCGCCATCCTGCGTATAAACCACATATTCAGAATATCAGAGGAAAAAGCGAGAGTTATCTTGCCTTCCCGGTCTTTCCAGAACCGCCACCGATTGTGTACCTGGCCGATACCTGTTGTCGTTTTTAAGACAGTTTCTATTTGGTCTCGTATTGCTTCAAATGCCATTTTCGTTAAAGCTTACCCGTATTGTCTTGTCTATTAATCGCTCAGTCTCCGCTCCGCTCTCTTCGCAGCTTGCCGAAAGAACTTCTCGATATTGCGCCTTTCCCTACGTTCGGTTTTCTCAAACATCTTTACAGCGCGAATGCCTCGCTGAGCTATCCCACGAGACTTGAGAAACGTAGCCTGTCTTAGTGCGGACACATTGCTTTTGATTTTATATTTAGCCTTGACTGATTGCACAAATGCCTTGCCCTTGTCCGTGTGCCTTAGCCACAACTCGATTGCATCGGGAGGCGGAAACTTCTTTCCGGGTCTGCGACCTTTTTCGATAACCTCGATATATTTAACAGCCGGGCCCTGCTCGCCAACACGCCCCTCGAATGGATTTAGCACCTTACCGACAACTCCGCTTTGGGCCGTCTCAGTTACACCCACTGGTACTTTCTCTTTGACTTTGCCCTCTACGTGTCCAACCGCTTTTATCATGCCGCGTTGGAATTCTTGCTTGATTATCCCAAGCGCGCTGCGTGGTTGCGTGAATCTTTTGTCAAGTTTTGTGTCTATGCGAATCATTTAGATTTTTCGTCCCTCAAAACTTCTCATCTTGACCAACTCCGTGGATGATAAACAAAATCCCTGCCCCACTGAAATCGAGTATCTAAATCTATACTCGCGGCATACCCAACCACATCCTCAGAGGACTTTCCAATATGTGAATTATAAATGTCCCGATGTTTTTCAGCGGCTTCCATCCAAAGTGTTGCCTGCGAAAGATGATCGACAGAATCGGACGGCACAGAACTATCAGACGACTGCCTGAATTTATTCGCGATTGACTCAGCAGCTAAAGAAGCGCATAAATGCGTGAACGCCTCGTAATCCGTTGTCGGGATAGTATCTGTCGAATCGGTGTGAATGTGCCGCGCAGTAAAGACAACCCGGACGAATTCACTAGGTAGTGGCGTATAACTTGGAAGTCTGAGGACCCTGATTAGCTTTATATACGGATTAGTCGTATAATTATTTGATGCTGTTTGTCCTGACTTGAAAGCTACAACGCCTGTTGTAGTGTTGCCGTCCGTTCCAATCCTTATCTCCTGTGAAGTATTATCGTCGCCTATTTCTACCACATCGCCATCTTTAAAAAACACCGCCTGAGATACCGTGCTCATGGTCACCGATGTTGCGCCAGACGATATACTTGCAGTTGTATATTTGGAGTCATCGGGTTCATACACACCCCATTGGTCATCATCCAAAAATTGAGGATGGAACTTCCCCCCGGGATATTCGACTTTTCTCACCTGAGAGAAATCAGCCTGATAGTCACTAGAAAGCGCATAGTCGTGCTCATCGTCGCCGACTATGTTTCGTGAAAGTTCTCGGGGTTTGTCGTCTGAATAAATGTGTGCCGCGTCATCGATGCGTTCGTTTAATTCTGCATCAAGCAACAATTTAAGCGTATCGGTCAAACCAGTATCTTTGAGTATCCGTCTTACCCTGGCGTTCGTTGTGCTCTTTGCGTTTGAAACTGAGCTAACAAGGTCAAACGTGGCAACCGTGATGTTGGCGTTTATCGGAAGTGTACCGCCAATATCGGACGCCCTGACAACAAAGCTAACATACTCACCCCCGGACTGATTAAGGGAGGAAATATAAAACATCCGGTCGCTTTGAGTCTTAATGTCTATGTAAGGCTTAAGGACAACGTTTGAAATATTCCTACCCTCGGATGAGCCGGGAGTAGCATTCAAGGTAGCAAACGTTATTGTCTGGCCGGCGGAAGTTTCCGCCGCAGAGGTAATAGAAACGTCCAGGAACGTATAAACGGGCATCTATTTTGACCGCGTTGTTTTTTTAGGTTTTGCTTTTTCTGTTTCTTTTTGTGACTCAATCTTAATTGGTCTTGGGCTGCTTGCCACCCCTTGAACGCATTGACAAGAATTCGCCAAACCAACCTCAATCGAATAAATCCCCTCGGTATCCTCAGCAACTTCAAACGCCTGATCCGATCTTTCGTAGACACCGCTCAGGCACTTCTCGATACCCGCCTTGCCGACAATCCAAATTTTCATATTCTCAATCCCTTCTCGAAAAGAAAATATGGGGGACAACTTTCCCCCATATTATCAGTTAGCTCTAAACTTCACTACAAGAACGCCCTCAGCAATAGCAGCGCCAAGACCCGTTCCGATTTCCTCAGCTTCTAGTCTCAGGGTCGCACCCGCAGCCAAATCAAGATTCGCCGAAGTTGACGTAAGCGTCAAAGCAGACGCAGTGCCCGCAGTCAAATCCGTTCCCGACACTAAGTCGATGTTGGCAATCTCGGTGCCGGCTGAATTGTCAACATTCAGGTGGACGGTGTTTGTATTCGCACCCGTTACTGCATCCGTACAGACAAAATCAATACCCGTTACCGTGCAAGCAAAGGGCACAGTAAGTACAGCGATATAATTTGTAGCCGCACTCGAAGCGACAATCGGGGTGCCAATCTGCACCCGATGTTCACCAGGAATATCGTGTATGTTTATCATGGACATTTCAAAATCTCCTTTTTAAATTTCAAAAAAGAGGCGAGCCGAAACCCGCCTCTAAGTCAAGATTAAGCAACATCTTCAAAGTAAAATGAACGCCAATCCAGAACAGTAACGCCCCAAATATGCCTTATCTTGTAGCTGATTTTATCGGCTGTAAAGGTAGAACCCACGGTCGGGTTGTCACTCACAAACAGCTCTGGTTCCTGGCGACCCTGGAAGAAACCAACCTCAATGGTAGGCTGTTTCTTAGGATCGGCAACATAGAAGTGGTCTTTTGCGTTCGTATAGTAATCAACAATGACAGGCTCAATCACATACTTTGCGCGGTTGATGTTCGGAACGGTTGCAGTTAATGCAGCAGAAACCACGACCGGGGACGACTGAAGCTGCCAGGCTGTTTGCTCAAGTTCATTTGGTACAACAATGAATTTCGGCGCGTTAGATTCACCAAGCACCTCAGACGTATTCCCGTATGCAGTTTGGCTACGCATAAGACCGCGTACAACAGCAACCTCGGCATCAGCTAAAGCAGTTATTCCGGTGTTATTATGAGAAGCGTTAAAAAGAGTAATCGAATCCTCATTCATGGTTGCGTTAGCAGTCAGCAAGTCAAAAACACCGCGATACAGAGTTTCAACCGCAGCCCTGGCAAGTCTGCGAGGAATTGCACGAATGGCACCAACGTCATCGTCGGCGATCATCTCAATGGTCAAATCCTCAAGTCCACCTTTCTTGCTTACGGCATAGGTTTCCTCGGCATCGGTAGGTGAAGTCAGGGACGGATATGTTTGCGCCTGCGATACAGTGCTGAGCGTACCATAACCGCCGAGTTTCATTCTGCGTTGAGTCCTGAAATCCCCAATTGACGCTCCCCACAAAGAAACTATCTTGCGGGCATCGACAATCTTTTCAGCCAGTGTGTAATCCTTGATCATCTTCCGGGTTACAGAGTCGCCAAGAATCTCGCCAAAACTGGAAGTGGTAAGAGATTCGCGAAGTCTATTAGACCTGAAGGCCTCTCTCATCGCCATACGTCTGCGATAGTCGTAAGACGGCGCAAAACCAGGGGCATCCGGCAACTTTGGTACAAAATTAAAAGACTCCTGCATAATGACAGCAGGATCATCGCCAGCCCAGGGATCGCCACAAATGTAACGATATGCTTCTTTCAGGCTGCGGAAAGGATTGATTTTCTTGCCATCTTCACCTTTCTGGGCTTCGCCTTCAAAGAACCCGTCCATCGCCAGGCGGTATTTGTCAAGGTCTTCATCGCCAACCTCAATGCGGTTTGCATCGCCAAGCCCGATAACTTTACCGGACTCGGAAAGCCGGGCAACGTGTTCCTGTTCGAGCTTGATTTCATGATTGATTTCTTCCTCAGTTAAATCTTTCCCACTGAAAGATTCACGCAAGCGCGTTTGAGACGATTCGGGAAGCTTGCTTTCCTTGACTTTAGCATCGATTGACAGAACGCTTTCGCGGTACTTCTCTTTGTCAACCAAAGCCTTCACAGATTCAGCAAGCGTCTGAACTGTCTCTTTTAGTTCATCTTTCACGTCTTCCTCGTCCTTTTTTTCCAGTTCGGATTTCTTTTCAGATTCTGCAAGTTTACCTTTAGCCTCATAGGCTTCCAGCAAACCGTTCAGCTCAGTCTCAATAGACTCCTTGCTTCGGTTTTCCGGGTAGCCAAAAGACTTCGGATTAGAGAGAATCTGGTTGAATAATTTTCTCGCACCTGAAAAATCACCCTTGCCAAGTAAGCCCATCAACTCTTGAAGGCCTTTAACCTCCTTGAGTTTTTCAGGCTTTACATCGGTTTGAGTAAGTGCAGATTCGAGCAGTTGAGATATGTCATCGTCAGTAAGTTCCTCTACCTTCTTCCCTTCAAGAAGCTTGGGGTCTTTCTGGCGAATCATCTCCAGAAGTTTGTCTTTCATAACCATCTCCTTTAATTGATTCACGGTCATGTTAGAGTTAAGAAGTCGGAGGAACTGGCGTCCCGAAGCGGCTGCCCCTTCAGTAACCACCGTCACTTCATTTAATTTGCTAATTTGTTTCACAAGCGGTACAATCCCCAACCCTTCAATAAATCCGGTTTCAGGGGGAGGCCCCTCACCATCAATTGAAAATCCGAATAAATCCTTTTTGCCTTTCTGCCAGGCATTCCGAAGCTGTTCTTTAAGCCAGTCCGCAGTCGCCACAAATGTTGCAACAATGCCGCGCTTGTTTTGACCGTCCCTTTTAAATTCTGTCAGCTTCGCATCTTTGAAAAAGCCAACCATGTTCTGGGCAAGCCCCTCTGGCTTCGCTTCCCTGATTTTGTCGGGCAGATGTTCAAACAGGTTTCGCATTGTGCCCTTGAATTCGTAAGCAAACGCCTTGGCCTGGTTAACAAGGGGAACAGCGCTCTCAAGCGCTTCTTTGGTATAAAAGAAATTGTGAGGCGGGGGATTCTTTGATTTTCCTTCCTCGATCACTACTACTTCCCACTCGGAACCATCGGATGATTTGGCCTCAAGAAATTGTATTGAGCATTCATTAAATGAGATTTCTTTGCCATCAAGCTCCGATGATATCCGAGCGACGTTTTCTAGCGTGTTCATAGATTCCTTCAAGGTTGCGTTTGCTACCCGAAACGCAAAAGCTTCGCGATTAGCTTTAAAAGATTTATCCGGATCGTGCTGTTTGTCGTTCTCTTTTTTATAGCTGCCAAATGCCCCGTTAAAAGCGCCAATCCAGCGTTCACGTTTTTGTTTTGATAGCTTCTTGACATTCTCAGGCAAGTCCGGATCGGAGCTACCGGAAAACGGTTCAAGAAATCTTTGCGTGTATTCAAATTCTGCCATAAAACAAAAAAAGCCTCAAGGATTTCAGCTTTCGCCAAAGCCCTTGAGGCTTCTCTAAAAACAAAAAAAGACTATAAGCTCCTAAAAGCCTATAGCCTTTCTAATTTTAAAAGTCCACCAATATGGACTCTCAAGACCATCCCAAAAAATCAAACCTATGTATGCAGGCCGTCTTTCCTTACATTGTAACGTTTATATTCCACTTAGGTTCCCTTTTTTGATAAAACCCCTTCATACCGCAAGGACATTCAGCGTCCAGCCTTGACTTGAAAAAGTATTTTATCACCTGCCTGTCAGTTGTTTTGTACTGGCAGAACAGCTTGCCGTTATCCTCTGTTCCGAGGCGACGGTTACATTTTGGGCAACGTATTTCTTTCAAGGTCTTTTTAAATCTTTTTTTGTAATCACGGGCTTGTTATGACCGGCATCTATTTTTGTAATTTTAGCCATTCCACTAACTACCCTTTCTAGTATATATTAGTTTGAATTCTTTAGCCATATCTTTCCAAATATCATTAAAGATATTCATGTTAGCATCTTCAAGAGAAATTTTTTTGTTTTCTACTTGAGAAACATAATGGCTTTTCCATTGTTGAAGTTTATCTCTAAATGCAGATTTAAAAACAGGTGAATTGGCCGACAACACTGGCCATCCAGACTTTGGTCTTTTCATTGAATAAGTAAACTGAGAACCAACGGCTCTCATTTCTGCCATGTCCCAATCAATAGCCATGCCTATATCTTCAAAAGAGAAAGAATTTCCGGCTGGATGGTTATGCGTAAAAACAGCATTTTTGCCAAATTTGCTTAATTCTTGATGTGTAAATTCTACTTGACTTATTCCTCCTGTTTTTGAAAAGACAAGATTATCGTTTTTATCAAATATAAAAGCATGTTCTGTGCTTGTTGGTCTCCTGGCAAGCCATTTTTCTCGTTTTATTAATTCTTTTTTTATGGTTTCTTTTTTTATAGCTTCTTTTTTTTCTTCGTCAAACACGGAGACCAGGACGCACCTACAATTCACTGTCTCGCGGGCCGGCAGCGTTACGCTATGCGGCCCCATAGCCGCAAAACCACCAACACGGAATGAACTCTTTGCCGGAATGGGCTTTCCCCCTAGCGTTGGGTTCGTCGCAGCGCCTACCGCCGAATGACTTGGCCTGACACGAGAATCGCGGGTGTGAAGCCAATACTTACGCATCTCCGGTACTTGCTGAGACCACTGCTCGAATCGTTTTTGCGTACTCAAGTTTAGTGCCCTGTTTACCTCTGTTCGCGTCACTACCTCAGCCCGATCCTTAACTGACTTGAATACTCCACGCCGGAACCGCTTATCCTTGCTCAATTCTCGGATGATGTCCTGCGGTGACTTCTCTCCAAGTAATCCCAATCTTACAGACGTGTTTATCTTCTTGCGCATAGCATCGGAAACGTCGGTTACCAAGTCGGAACTCAATTGCAGGCCAACCTCAAGCAACTCCTCGGTGATAACCGGTTCAGCGCCTATCCCAACGCCTGCCTGAATTATCGGCCTGTCCACGAATTCACGACCCAAATCTATGGCATCGTCTATCTTCTCGCCCAGGAAGTCGGTATACCTTTCTCTGAAATCGTCTATGGCGATGTTAAGTTCTTCGAGTATCTGTGTCATGTTCCTGATTTGAAACTCGCTTTGAGTTAACCCGCCCAATGTGCTTATAATTTGGTCTCTGGCCGTTGATAATATCTTTAATGTTTCCCGTACTGCGTCATCGTCTAGCCTGTTTACCCGCCTAAGTATACGTTCGACTTCATCTTGGAACTTGCGCTCTCTTGTGGTAGCGCGTCGTCGTTCTTGATAATTTACCATTCATACTTGCCGTTAGTGTTGCTTTAAGTCATTTAAATTTATTAGGGTTTCTTCTCCAACTATGGTTTTGTCGTCTATGTCCCATACTTATAAAGCTAATTAAATTTCCCTTGCTATCGATGCGAACAAATTGGCCTATCTGTGGTTGTTGCAAAATTAAATCACCAGGGTATTTTTCTTTTGCCACATTCATGTAAGCATCATAGTTTCCAATGTATTTCATGTCTGTTATAATGTCCCAAGCAAGCAACACTAACAACGTGCTGCACGCGACCAAAAACACGAAGCCAATTGGATGGTTTTTAAAATAATACCTAAACATTTTTTTCTAATCTCCTTTTTTTGGCGCGTGAGCACCAATGTTAATGTGATTCGCTGCTTTCAATTTCGATATTGCAGCCAAGTATCCATGCGGCTGCCTTTATCAGCGTGGTTGCTACAACAATGCGCGCCTTGAATTGTTTTGTCACGTCTACCTTTACCGTCATGGTGTGGTTATTTGTAAGTTTATTAATGTTTATCTCTGCTTTTGCCATCGATAGTTGACCATGTCAATGAAGATTTAATATTACATCAAGGATTAGTAAACCAGGAAACCCTAACGCAAACAAAAAACAAATTATAGACAACAATGTATCTATTGTATTCCAACATTGTGTTTTCTCAGGCATATTCCTTTTTCCGTTTCTTCTTTTTCTTGTGGCTTTCCTCAATCACGGCTTTACGCACAGTGTCCCTCAATTCCCTGTGTTCCCCATTTGAATTCTGAAACCAATCAATAAAACTTTTAAGTTCTCGGTAAGCGTAGACACCATACGACTCGGTGATTTCCTGCTCTTCCATTGCCTCGCCCTGTTCGGCCGGATCAATCTTAACCCCGAATTCCTCCGCAAGCACGGAGAAAACCTCCCTCGCCTTGTCCCGTGTCACCCATTGCTGAGTCTCCGCTATCACAAGGGCATTCGTTAGTTGAACAATGGCCTGAGCGGTACTGGATATGTTCTTCTCGGACGGATCAGGAATGACTATCTGATAATTAAAAACCTCCGCTTTGTTTAAATCGGACTGACTTAAAAGCCCTTTTGTGGTTTGCTTACTATGCAAGGCTGCCTGGGTAATTACGAAATCAAAAACAGTCTTGAAATATCCTTTGACAAAACGCTGGCGTGTTTCAATTTTTCGGACAAGCGGGGCATCCATCTCTGAGGCCGTTGCCCTATTGATGTCGTATGCTAACGCGAAATAATGCTCTGGGACTCCGGCACCTCCAAGTATTATACCGAGAATCAATTTGACAAACCCTGCCAAGTCCGCACTTTCTATTTTGGGACTCAAAAATTGCCGGCTTACTTTGTCGTTGTGTACCCACCGTGTCCCCCATTTTGGCGTTTGGCCGTGCAGTTTGCGAAATTCTTCAACAGCGTTGGGATCGGCACCCTCAATTGTTATGTCCTCAATCCATGCCCTCATCAGGCTTACGCGCTCAAGCTCCCCAAACATTAAATCGTCAAACTTGTCAATCCAATCTAAAACGCAAGACAAATCCGGCAAGCCGCGCGTCATGTTCGATACTCGCTTAAGCTGTGAGATGATTATTTGTCCCTCAAGAATGTTGTCAACATTATGGCGAACAACGTCGAATATCTTACCCTCTGCCCCATCCCTGCTTTTCATTTGTATTTTAACGGGCACCTCAATGTTGTCCGGATCGGTAATAACGCGATTCACATTCATTGCGTCAAGACAGCCTAGTTTTACGCTGCCATCTTGCTTATTCACAAATACCGGATTGAATAACTCTCCAAACAAGCCTAATTCTAAAACCCGCGCATGCTGTTTTATTTCCCAGTTGTTAACCGGATCGTTCCAGTGGTCGGTCAACACTTCAGCAACTCTTTCATCCTCTGCCTCAAACGAGATACCCTTGCCAATAGTGAAATCTTTTGTCAGCTCTGTGAGTCTGTAAGCAAGCGGGTTTGAAAGATACAGCCAGAACGCGATTGATTGAGTCCGTGTATGTTGATACTCCGGTAGGTCCTTTGAGGATCGTTGACTAAGTCTCCTGAAAAGATGTTCGTCTGAATCAATGCCAGACTCAAAACCCAACTCCGGGAAAAGACTTGCCTCTTTTAGCGGGGATTCTATTAATGCAGTGGAAAAACTTTCGAGTAAATTCATTCATAATTGCTAACTCTCTGTATAGAGTCTGGCCTTTTTGTTTTAAAATATTTTCTCAATAATGACATCTTCCTTCTTTTCATCTTCTCGCTACCATGTTCAAGTGATTCAAATCCCTTTCATCGCACTCAATCTCAATGCCGCTTTTCTTGATCCATCCGGCAAAGCTTAACAAAAGATTCACATTGGCAATTCCCTGCGAAACAGATGTAATTTTACGAGGACATTCTTTTTTGTATCGTTTAAGGAACTTAGAGTATTTCAACTCAAGTCTGCTCCACCATTTTTTTTGAAGCTTCTGCCAGAACACACTGTTTTCATGAGTATAATATCTTCCTTCATATTTCCAAACTTCAACACCTCTATCCAACGAATTACATACGTAACCCACATCGAAAACTTTGTTTATCTCGTCAACCGTTAAAATCTTCCACTTGCGCGTATCGCTATAATTGCCAAAATATTCCCACTTATTCGGATTCAGAAAATCTTTCTTTGGTGCTTTATAGTAATCAAGGCTCATTTTAGATAATTTTTAATTAGCTTTGCAAAGTCTATTCGTCCAAAGTACCATATAAATGTATACCTTTCAACCGCAAGAATCAAACCCAAAAGTACAAGGCGCTGCACGTAGCCTTCCCAGGAACCGCCTGGGCTGCCTAGCGTCCATATCCCCCAACCAATAGCCACCGGAGGAATAAGAAAAGCAACGCCAACAAAAGCAAGCGCAATTTTCTTAAACGTATTTCGTACATTACGAACTACCCTTTTTTTGTGGACTTGCTTTTTAAGTTGTACGTTCTCCTTGCGATCCGTCTCGGCCTGCACCAAGACATCGGATATTCTCTTGAATATATCATCAAGTTCTTTCGCTTCTTTTGATGTGAGATAGCTGAGCTTAAGGTCTTTGTCGAAAATCTTATAGGTTCGGTTTATCGGCATTCTGATGCCATAAGTTCTTTGATTGAACTATACACTTTAAACTTTGGTCGATTCTTTTTTTTATTGTAAAGCATCGCTATCTCTTGACTGCTTCCATGTTTCCCGTGTCTATGCCAGGCCTTTGACTTGTTGACTATCTTAACTATCATCTCACAAATCCTTTATGTGCTTATAGCAGGTCCTACACACCAGGGCGTTTTGCTTTTTTTTCACCCCTACCCTGTAATCGACCACGAACTCTATGTCATTATGTAGAAGGTGAAGATGTCTAAGTATATTCATTCGCAATCTAAACAGGAATCTTTTCA
>JBHHWX010000117.1:0-13380 GCA_046756745.1 bacterium
GTCAGCGAGCAGTTATCGTTTCTTTTTGTATTCCCTCTAATTTTTTCTTTGTTATTTTGCATTTTCATTTTTGATTTATTTCTTTGGCTTTTCCAAAAAATCTGAAACTTGCTGCCGTTGAATCTGATCCAAAATCGACAACAGTCTGTCCAAATCCAATGGCTTTTCTAAAAAAGTATAGGCATTTTGTTTGACTGCCGCTTCAGCTTGTTGCAAAAAGGTTTCATCGGTCTCGGCAAGCATGATGGTCACTGATGTCGGCGTGATTTGTTTGAGGGCCAAATACAGTTCCAGACCGCTCATGGTGTGCAGTTTCGTATCGATCATGATCAAATTAAATCGGATCTGGCTGGCGAAGTCAAGGGCTTCCTCCGCTGTGCTGGTTGTGTACGCACGATAATTCTGTTCCGTCAACTTAGCTGCCAGAGTCTCACGTTCATCCTGGTCATCCATGACGATAAGTACAGGCGGATATTTCGCTCTTTGAATGAGTTTGAGTGTTTTTTCGATATCCAGCGGTTTTTGCAGGAATGCGATCACACCGGCTTGCAGCGCCTCCTTCTTCAATTCTTCCACCGAATAGGCGCTCATCATAATCACCCGGGTCCCCAAAGAGTAATTTTTGATCTGCCGGTACGCCTCGACGCCGTTTAAGTCCGGCATGCGTACGTCCATAAGAATAACGTCAAAGGTCTGCTTTTTGCATGTTGCAATCGCTTCCGTGCCGGAAAAAACAGTCACAACATGATACCCATCATCTTCCAAAATATCTTTTAAGGTTGTGCACATTCCGGGATGATCGTCTACAATCAGAATTGAAAGTGGTTGTTTCATTCCTTCCTCCGGAGTTCAATCACACATCAAAAAATAAATATCAAAACAGCAAATTACTATTTGATTTTAAATTTGAATCTTAACCGTCGTACCTCGATAGATCCGGCTACTCAAAGTAATACTGCCGCCGTGGCTTTCAATAATCTGTTTGCAGATACTCAAACCCAGCCCTGTGCCGTTCACTTTGGTAGTAAAAAGCGGCTCAAAGACTTTTCCGCGGTATTTCAACGCGATGCCCCGGCCATCATCTTGAACTTCAATGAAGCACGTCTTGTCTTTGGTCGCCATTTTTGCGTGAATCTTTATCGCACCTTCCCCTTTAATCGCCTGGACCGCATTCGTGAACAGATTTATGAAAACTTGCCGCATTTGCAGGTGATCAGCGAACATCAAAAATGGTTCAGGATTCAGATTTATATTCACTTGAATCCGGTCTTCTATGTGACATCGCTGAACCGCTTCCGAAATGACCAACCGCAAATCCATTTGCGACTTCTCGAGCGGCTCCATTTTGGTCATTTTCAACAAGTCGGTGATCACCCGGTCTGAAGTCTCAATTTCTGTGTCAAGTAACTCTAAGTGTTCTTCCACTTTAGAATGGGAAGAAGCAATTTTATTATTCTTGTAAAGCCGCTTGAGAAAGAAGACGGATTGCTTGATGGCGCCCAAGGGATTGCGCAGCTCATGGGCTATGTTGCCTGAGATTTGTCCAATAACCGCTAATTTTTCTTGGCGAATCAAACGTTCCATCAACAACTCCATTTCATGCTGTTTCTGCTCAACCGCCTGCTGAAGTAAGAAGTTTTGGTTCTTGATTTGCTCTTGTGCCCGCTTACGCTCGGTAATATCCAAAATGCTCACAAGCACACTGTCGTATTCTGCCATTTTACCCGGGAATGTCACTGAAAGCACAACTGATCGTCGCCCACCGTGTAGCATTTGGTTTGTGGACTCAGATTCAAAGTGGCGCCCCCCCTCAGCAAAGGAAATGAGTTGCTCTTGAAATACCGGCAGCGATTCCGGTACAAACACTCTGTCTAATGAAGTCAACATGTCTTGCTTGCTTTTCGCGCCGTACATTTTGAGAGTATAGTCGTTGACATCGAGAACTTTGACCCTTTGCGCTGCCAGGGAAACAAAATCAGGATGTTCGTCGAAGTATTGTCGAAAATCGTTCACTCCCGAATTCCTCAAATCATCGATGGCTGTTTTTACTTCAGAAAAATCCTCTTCCCATAAGGAAACCGGTACCGTTTCAAATATACGACGGTATCGCATTTCGCTCTCTTCGAGGTGCCGAATCAGTGGATTGCCAATGCTTACGAACAGTAGTGTTCCGAAAAAGACCAACACCAGGGCGATCCCTCCTGCCAGCAATCCGGCATTGATAAACGGCGCTCGTATCTCCGCAAGGTCAATCTTGGCGACGATGCCCAGGATGAGCTCTTCGATTGTCACCGGCTCGTAAGCAGCAAGCACGATCTCACCCCGATAATCGAGGCCGACGACGGTTCCTGAATTCGGAGCCAGCGCAAGTTGCATTGGCTGGGCGTACTCGCTTCCGATTAAGATTGGCGCGTGCTCTTCCAATGTGCCAAAAACATCCTCGTGTCTGTGACGCAAGAGGAAGACAATCTGGTCGCCTTCACGTTTCGCCAAAGTGAACTCACCGGTTTCGCCGAATCCTTCGAAACGTGCATGTGCATCCCGGATCTGGCTCATTGTGGCTGCTAAAGCGCCTCCCAGAATATCCTTGGCGCTGTACTGGGCGTCGAATCGAGTCATAGCCTCTATGATTCGCGCCCGGCTTTGTGCGGTCTCCAACAATCGCTGACGTTGCTGTTCAAACGCCGCTTGATACAAGACAAAAATGGTCATCCCGGCAACGCCGAATGCGATGGCTACCATAGTGAGGATAAGGAGTAATATCCGCCTGTGATCAGTAATGAGTATTTTTGTCATCAAGATCCTCTTTATGCAAGAGATACGTTAAGACACCTGTTTTTGCTGAGTTTTTCATTGGATAAAATAGTATCCGTACAGGTATGAAAATAGCTCAAGAAGCATTGAACTGCGGTCAATGAACTCGCTGACGAGATCACTTCTTTCTTGTCTTTCATGGCACAGTAGGAAGTTTTGTTTCTAAAGCCCCCAAAAGAGCGTCAGTGAAAATATGCGGGTTACTGAGGATACGTGCTCTTGCGCCCAAATCCGGAACTCGGTCAGTTGGGTGTCATCAATAAAACAATAAACGTTTGTTCGTAAAAAATCAAGTCTTTTTCGTAATAGTCAATCACCTTTACGACTCAAAGCCCCGCTCTCGCGGCGTGGCCTCGGCTCGCGCCTGCTGATCCGGAGACGGGTCAGCGAGCCTGGTGAGCACGCCGTCGCAATCTCTAGCGAAGGCGTCCCCCAGGGCGCGCTCTAGTCAGCGAGCCTGGTGAGTTAGCCGTCATGCTTCATTTTCTATCAACTCGAATACTTTTTGGCCAAGGGTTGCTTTTGTAAATGGCTTTTGCAGAACAGCAAACGAGGTTTGCTCAGCGTCCGGATCAAAACCTGCAAGTTTTGCTTCAACGTCGTACCCGGTCATAAAGAGTACTGGCAAACCCGGCTGGACTTGACTCAACCTTGTGTAAATTTCAGGACCGCTCTCCTTAGGCAGCACGACATCCAAAATGACCAAATCAATCTTTTCCTTTTCAGACTTTAAAAGCTTCATGGCTGATCTTTCATCCTCGGCTGTCAAGACTTGATAGCTCAGACCCTTCAAAATTCGAAGGGTCACATTTCGTACCGCTTCGTCATCTTCTAAGAGCAGGATGGTTTCGCCGCCGCCCGCTATCACAGACATTTTCTTTTGATTCTCTTCAGCCGCTTCTGCATCCGTAACCGCAGGAAAAAAGATTTTAAAAGTCGCGCCTCTCCCTACCTCGCTCTCAACCTCAACATGTCCCTCATGCTGCGCAACGATTCCATGCACGACGGCTAATCCCAGACCTGTGCCTTTTCCGACTTCCTTAGTTGTGTAAAAAGGATCAAAGATGCGGGATAGGCTTTCTTTGACTATGCCGGTTCCTGTATCTGTCATCACGATCTGGACATAATCTTTTGGCTCACCGCGACCTTTGAGCTGGGCTGGTAATTCTTCCTTTGTCAGATTGCGGGTTTTCAAGGTCAGTTTGCCGCCGTGCGGCATCGCATCGCGTGCGTTTGTAAACAAGTTCATCAGAACCTGCTGAACTTGACCCGGATCTGCGTATACAGGTGCAAGCTTTGGCGAACATTCGACGCTTAGTTGAATATCTTCACCCAAAATGCAGCGCAGCATTTTCAAAAGGTCATCGATAGTTTGATTTAAATTGATAATTTTCTTTCGTAGTACTTGACGTCGGCTGAAACTTAAAAGTCGATTCGTGAGCTCACTGGCTTTAATGGCAACCTTTTCGATTTGAACGAAGTATTCGTACACCGGGTTGTCAGGCCTAACATTTTGCAGCCCAAAGCCAGCATTGCCGAGAATCGCGGTCAAAAGGTTATTGAAATCATGGGCCACGCCGCCGACCAACGTGCCGACGGTCTCCATCTTTTGTGCCTGTAAAAGCTGTTCCTGTAATTGTTTGCGTTCTGTGATATCTTCTTTTACAGCCAGAAAATGGGTGATGTCGCCTTGTGCATTTTTAATAGCGGAAATGGAGGCGGATTCCCAGTAGAGTTCCCCGTTCTTTTTCTTGTTGTAAAATTCACCCCGCCATTCCCCCCCAGCGGTAATGGTCTGCCATAACCGTTGGTATTTTTCAGGCGGCGTCTTGCCGGATTTCAAGAAACGTGGATTCTTCCCAAAAACTTCTTCTCGAGTGTAGCCGGTTACTTGCGTAAACTTGGGATTGACATATTCGAGGTTTCCCGCGGTGTCGGTCATCATAATTGAAGCCGGACTCTGTTCAACTGCGTACGATAATTTACGCACTTCCTCCTGCGCCTGCTTTTGTTTTACAGCCACTTCACGACCGGCCAACCCGTAGGACATGAGCAGCTCCATTAAAGGTGCAGAAATAAGCTGATCCGAGTCAGGTAGTTTGATGTCCGGGATGTCCTGCCCTAGGTGTCGGAGCGCCTGCTCGTGCAGCTCGGCGATCTCCTCGATGGGGATGTCGGCCAGCACCAGCTCGCGGCCCAATTCGGCTGCCTCCGCCAGATGCTTCTCCTGCGGCCGGGCAACATAGAGCTTCAAAAGCTGATAATATCTGTCCTGAAAAGATTGCTTCACCATCATAGCGCCTCTTTCTTATAAACCAGGACCGCGGCGTCATCCCTCCCGTGGCGCCAGTCCAGCATGATTTTATCTGCTAAATCACGAACATCTGCACGCAGCGCCTGCTCGTAGCGCGACATATCTATCATCTCCTGCACACCATCCGTGCTCAGGATCAGCAGGTCCCCAGGGGTGAGCGCCAAACTCACAGGCGATAGGGCTTTGTAACCGGCCCCGATGATGCCGTAGCTGCTGCTCAGTCGAATTGTCTCTGCGCCCACAACCCGAGCGCGAGTATTGCCGATACCGGCATAGGTAAGCCTGCCGGTTTTTTCATCGATAACCGCCAAGCCCAGGACCGCGCCGCGGGTTTTGCGCAATGCCGAATCGCAGCCGGCAAGAATCTCTGGTAGAGGCGCCGATAAGTGACGGGAAATGTAATCGACCGCAGCCCTGGCTGCCTTCTCCGCATATTGGCCGTGTCCCAAACCGTCCACCACACAGAGAGTGGTCTTGTCATCAAATTGCCAGTGGGCGCAATCATCACCGCAATGTTCGGCATCGTTGAGGGCGCGTTTTACTTTAGCTACTTGCATCAAGAAACTAAATTTGAAATACAATACCAGTAACCGATCACAGGATATTACTCTTTTTTTGACAGGATAACAGGATAAAATTCTTGAAAATGAAATCTTGGTCATCTTGAGAATCCTGTTATCCTGTCAAAAATATGCCAATTCTTTGATATCCCCCGTGACTGGTTACGTTTTTTTAGATTTATTTTTGTTTTGTAATTTTAAATTTCATTGTTCGATCATGGCTGGCTGCCACTTCCTGGCAACGACCCAGGTACCGACGCCGACTGTGGAGGTGATCTCGAACTCATCCATCAGCCGCTCTACGCCCGGTAAGCCGCCGCCCAGACCGCCGTTGGTAGAAAAATCATCCTGCATGGCCAGCTTCACATCCGGGATGCCCGGTCCCTGGTCTTCAGCGATAATTTCGATGCCAATTTTGCCGTTAGTCCTGAGGGCAGCAAGCGAGATCGTACCGCCTTGTGTCGTATGAAAAAAGAGATTGTTCGCCAGCTCGGTGACGCTGGTTGCCACGTAGTAGGTCGCTACTTGCCGGAAGCCGATCTCCCCGGCTAGCCGCCTGACTGCCAGCCGCGCCTGAGAAATGTGATGCTCTTTGTTAACCTGGATAATCACTGACTTTTTTACCCTGAATCATTCGTAAATTAGGGCGGTCCCTGTCATTCAGAACCCCTTTTCCAGGGTGAGGAATCTGACAGTGGCAGGATTTACCCTTTACAAATAATGCCTTAAGTACTAGCAACTGCCGTTCCCAGATTTCTCTCCCAGCAAAAAACGTCGGGATTCGAAATGACACTATCCCTTGCCTTCAAACTCAGTTCAAGGCGCCACCTCATCTGTTGGGTTGTTTCTATTCGTTGGAAAATATTTTCCCCTTTGTTTTTTTGTACACAAATTTTACTTGCAGGTGATCTAACTGCCCCAAACGCCTCGTTTCAATTTTCGGATTTCGAGTTTCGGATTTGCTTCACAATGTCCTCCTGATCATCTCAATCGTTACCCTGGTGTGTCCCGGTTTGGATTCGATGTCGAGCCTGCTCACTAATCTCTTTGTGCCTGGCAGCCCGGCGCCCAGGCCTTTGCCTGTGCTGAAGCCATATTGCAGCGCCTGTTCAATATCGTCGATACCCGGGCCATGATCCTCGACCACGACTCGGACTCCATTTGCTGTTTCTTTCGTTACGCCAGAGAGGATGCAGACGCCCTCGCCAGCGTACTGAATGGCATTGCGGGTCAGCTCCGAAATCGCGGTAGCCAGACGCGTCTGGTCTGCTAAGCCGAAGCCGAGCTCGCGCGCCAGCTCCCGTCCTGCCTGCCGAGCAGCTATGATATCGCGCTCAACTTTGATCTCAATCTTTTTTTCATTCATGGCCATCCTCCGGGCTGTTCTCATCAGAGGAGGCGTCTCTTTTCGCCGTGACAAGCTGCTGAACCTTCTCCAGACCCAGCTCTAGGTTGAGGGCCGTCTGCACACCTATCAGCTCCCGGCCCATTTCGATCAAGGTCAAGGCTACCGACGGCTGCATACCGGAGATCACGACCTCAGCCCCCAGCAGCCGAACCATCGTAGCGGTATCGTTCAGCACTTTCGCCATGTAGGAATCGACTACATCCAGCGCTGTGATATCGATCACCATACCCCGGGCCTCGGTCTCCGTCACTTTCTGCAGCACACCGTTTTGGAATTCCATCGCCTCCTGGTCGGTCAAATCAACCTGGATAGAGGTCAAAAGAATGTCTTTGAGTTTCAGAATCGGAATTTTCATGACCGTCCCCCATAATTTCCGGATGTGACTTGCAAGCCGACCATAGCAAAGGCTTCGGCGACGCCCGCCCGCAGGGTACCGCGCGTGCGCACCATACTGAGATCGATAGCGAGTTTGGTCAGGGTCTGGGCGGTATCCGGACTGATGCCGGTGAGAATGACCTCGGCCCCGAGCATCCTGGCAGCGCTGACAGTCTTCATGAGATGCTGCGCCACCCGGGTGTCGATGACCGGCACGCCGGTGACGTCGAGAATCGCCACCCGGGCTTCGGTTTCGACAATAGCATTAAGCAGCGCTTCGATGATCTGCTGCGCACGCGGCGTGTCGATGACCCCCACCAAAGGCAGCATAACGATCTCTTCCCACAGCTTAATGACCGGCGTGGACAGCTCCATCAACGAGCGGCTCTGCTCGGTGATGATCTCTTCATGTGCTCGTACAAAGGTCTCGATGGTCACCAGACCCAACTTATCGATCACTTTGTTCATCTTGATAATCTCGGCATTGAGCAGCTCCGGGTCTTCGCGGATCTCTTGCTGCAGGTATTGCAACAGCGCATCCTTGAGCAAGAAGACGAAGATGGTGGTTTCCGACAGGGTAAACCCCTGCTCGGCGTGGCTGGCGCTGATGTCGCGCAGCATGGCAACGGAGTCGGCGAACTCAGGCTGCTCGATGTTTTCGTATTGCTCGGCCTTGAATGCGGTGGTGAGTGCGCGCAGCAGGTCCGTGGTTTGTAAAGTAAACGGCGCCTCGGTCATCAGCTCCCGCGTTCGGGTTTCAGGCAGGGCGCGGATGTTTTCCAGCCAAGCCTCCAGCACCTCCTTTTGCCTGGCCTCCAATACCTCTGCAACGGTTTTGATTTTTTCAACCATGATTCTTCCTCGCTTTTAAGGGGTGTCTGCTTTGGGTCTTGCGTGGCGTGTCAGGCCATTTGTGTGAGTATCCAACTCGTGCCCAAACTCCTGCTTGGCGTGCGTCTGACGATACTTTCCACTGCTCCAATTTCCTCCGCCACGAAACGGAGTTTCTTATCCTAGACTGTTCCCAAACTGGAGTTGGGAAACAAGGTGCATGGCGCAAAAAACACATCTGGCGGTTTTGGTATATGTATTATAGAGTCCCATTGCGACACAGCCAAACAGGATCATCGCTGGCAGGAAATATGTTACGAAGTATTTTACTGCGGTCCCTGAACTGAGTGACCATGTCACTTCTTTCTTGTCCATCATCGCACAGTAGGAAGTTTTGTTTGTATAGTCCCCCAAAGAGCGCCAATAAAAATATGTAGGATGAGTGAGGGTGCTGCTCTTCGGCCCAATTCCGGAAGTCGGTCAACTATGTGTCATCAATAAAACAATAGACGTTTTTTCTTAGAAAATCAAGGCTTTTTCTTGATTGACTGAAGAAATCCTAGCGCAAATCTCAGCGACGTTCTGCGGACTTTGCATTTCAGCGTTCATCCCAGCGCCCAAAGTGCGAAATCTCGGCTTCTCCCTCATTGCTTTCTCCGGTAACAATCATAGCCGCAACATCCCGATTCCGCGCACAATATTTTTCGACCTCATCCGGGGTCATCATCATAAAAGCCGTAGACAGCGCATCGGCGGACGCAGCGCCGGAAGCGCACGCCCAGGCGGCACAATTTCCCTTTACCGGCTGGCCGGTGCGAGGGTCGATGATATGCTGCCCTTTTTGCACCCCTGAGCCGCTCAAGGAGCGGTCCCGCATATACAGACGAGCTAAGGTCTGCTTCTGATTGCCAGGAACGCTTAACGTGAGTGGCCAGCCCTTCGTTTCAGGAGGCGCCCCAAGCGCATAAACCGAACTGGCGCCGCCATGAATGAGCGCCGTATCGATCTCCCAGTCTCGCAGCAATTTCACCAATTGGTCTACGGCATAACCCTTGCCGATGCCGCCGAGGTCCACATGCACGCGGGTTTGTACTTTGACCGAATGCTGGTTTTCATCGAGTTGCAAAAGGTTCTGTCCGGTTTGTTGGAGCGCGCGTTTGATTTCTTCTTCAGATGGGACGCGAGGGGTTTTATCGTGGTTGAGCCAGCATTTGAGAAGCGGCCCAATGGTTATATCAAAAGCTCCATTCGTTTCCTCGTATATTTGGGCGCTCAGTCGCAGGCATTCGAAAGCGGCTAAGCCTATTTTTGTTGACTGATTGACGTCGAGACGATTGATGCGTGACGACGGTCGATTCGCCTCGCCTGAGACGATTGATGCGTGAGATGTCACTGTTTTCAATGAACCGGCTGAGCTCCAGCTCGAGTCTATCGAGCTCATAAAAAGATTCGCAAGCCGCTTGGTGCGAGTAGTTGGCGTCCTCATGCACGATCAAGATTTCATAAATGGTGGCCATTGCCTGATGAGAAAATCGCTGCGCGCCTGTGACCGAATCGATAGCGCGAACCATGCCAATATTTTGCGTTGATTGCGTCATTTTTGTTTGCATTGAACCCAGTTGGGAGAACTGGCAATTAGTTCATTTGAAAATTAAAAATTGTTGATCTTTTACCCACTGATTGAAGAAACCCACTGATAAATGCGCAACTGAAAGAGGATGATTCAATTAAATCCTAACGCGGCAGAACCGCATATGAATTTAACGGATAGAACGGATTGTCACGGATTTAATTTTGGGTAAAAACCAAAAAAATCATGAGCCACACAAGTCACTTTCACTGACTTCGATATATTCCGTTAAGTCCAATCCGTTAGATCCGTTAAATCCGTGTCATCCGCGTTCTTTTTTTTGCATTTTTCTCATTTCATTTTGATTAAAAATCAGTGGGTTTCTTCAATCTGTGGGCGATAACAATTCACTTTACAAATTTAGGTGAAATTGTCCTGACGATATCTTGCTCTTTTGAAATTTGTCCCACAACTCTTTTCTCACATAACCGCGTATTTCTACTTTCGGACGCAGCTCCTTATAGGAATGAAAAAGCGGCACATACAAATTCCTTTCCCCTGGCGGCGGATGTTCATAGAGTTTCCTCATCACGTCCTGCTCTATCTGGGGAGAAGCGATGATAACCGGCGCCGGCGGTGTTTTATCATCAACTGTTTTCCACCAACCCACAAGAGGAAAAGCTCGCAAATACCAGGGAAGGGGCCAATAGTCGGCATGTGGAAAAATAACCTCGACATGGATATTTTGCCCGTCAGGGTGGACGCGCGCCATTTCTTCGACTCGCGAAACAACTTGATAAATATCCGAAACCGGATGCGCGTAAACATACGGATTCCGCGGATCCTCAAAATACGTGTAATTAGCCAAAAAGGCCTGCCAGGTCAGGTGGGCAGCTCCCACGAGCACCACCAAACCGGTGAGCGTCCGGATCAACTTGTTTGTTTGATATTTGATGAGCGCCGCGATCCCTACACCGGCTAACAGAATCATGCCATGCAAAAATCCCAACACGTTCCACGGCGTCTTATAAGGAATCAGTGAATAAATCACGGTCATGATGAATGTATAGAATGCTGTAAATCGAATGAAGTCCGAATCACCATCATGGAGACCCTTTCTCCTTATCGCGACCCAAAAACCGATTCCGGCGAAAATTACGATAAACGCCTCACTCCAGACAGGCCCGTTGCCATATTTTGAAAATACAAGCATTTTGAGATAATAATACCAGGGATGAATATGAAAGTCATTCTGACCGGCGCGGGTGAAGTAGGTTTTGTAAGCCAGTACGGAATCCATGACCCCGCCAGGGTGAGTGAAGAAGGAGGAGTAAAACAAAGCCGACACCAGGAAGGCGGTCGCGATCGCTGTGATTCCATGCCAGGGCTTGAACGCTCCTCCTAAATTTAAAACCTGGCCTTGTTTTCGAGGACGCAGCAGAATGGTGAGCAAGAGAGCCGCCAGCATCGAACCATAAGCGATGATACAGGTTTCCTTTGTCGCATGCATCAGGCCCAGAAAAACGCCGGCCGCGCCCGCCCATCCGATTTGTTTGTTTTGAAGATAACGGTAACCGCAAAGGAGTGCCCCAAAAGTGAAGCACACCATGAGCATTTCTTGAATGTAGTAGCGGCTGTAGAAAACCATCGCGGGTGAGACCGCAGTCAGAAAAGCGGCGATGATGGCGGCCGGCCAGCCGAGCCCATCTCTCAGCCAGAAAAGCATCAGTACCAGCACTACGCCAAAAAACACCGGCACGATGCGCAGAGTCGTCTCGCTGATTTCGGTCAAGTTTTGTGCGGAGCTCAACCAGGCCGGAATCAAGGTCAGATAGTTGAGAGTGGGGCCGTGAAATTCATGGCGATCGTATCGATAAGTCCCCTCCTCCAACAACGAGCCGAATTTGATCGCGTGGACGGCCTCATCCGTGTGCATGGGGCGTTGCTGCAGCCGCGGCAGACGAAGCGCCAGGGCTGCGACGGTTATCGCTAAAATAACAAGGAGACCTTTCCCGGTTCCGCTCACACCCCTTTACCGTAAACTTCAACTTCGATATAATGGTTGAGGTCGTTGTTGGTGTTGCCGTTGCTATAAAGCCGGACATAGCGGGCCTGCACGCCTTTGGCGTCGACAAGCCGGCCTTCAGAGGTCTCGACATAGTGCAAATCCTGTCCCACGCCTAAACCGGAGGAGTTGTCGTGGTCGTTGTTGTAGATTGTCTTGACGTTCGCCGTGAAATCCGGATCATCGGCTACCTGCACGATCACATCAAAGTAGACTCTCGGCTGCTTATGAAAATGCCAGAGCAAAACGGCATAGATGTTATACCTGGCCCCAAGATCCACCGTGACGTGTTGCACAAAAGGGCCGAGCTCAACATAACTGCCCTCGGCAGCATCCCGGTCGCCGTCGGTAATCATGGCGATTTCGCCGATGATGGGGGCGTCGTCAGTGCTCACTACGGATTTTTTGAACGCAACATTTTTTGTGCCGGCTGGCGCCAGGAAAGGCGGCCGCGGCTTGCCCAGGGGCTTCTCCAATTTAGCCACCCTGAAATTCTGCGGCGTGCCCACAAACATAGGTTTGGGCAGTTTGATATCCAAAGGCGCTAGGTTCGCTGCGACCGGAACAGGCTGAGCCGGAGCTTTCGAGGGGTCCGCGATCAGATTGTCTTCTGTTTCCTTTTGGGTCTTTTCTTCCGGATCCGTCTTATCAACGACAACCGGTTTTTCATGACTTGTGGTCTCGGTTTTAAGGACAGCCGGGGTTGGTTCAGATTGCTTTGAAGTCTCTTCTGAGGATTCCTTTGAGCACGCAAGACAAAACACAAGACACAGCAAAGACGCCGTAAAAACAGATTTCGTCATTCGATAAAAATTTCCATTTAACATTTTCACCTCCATTGTTCTCCTATAAGAGCTTCGATCTCATCGATGCTGATTTCAGCAACCTACATTATGTTAAATTAACATAACTAAGTCAAGAAAAATCTCAGCAAGAAAGTAACCGCCGGTCAGTTACGGGGGAAAATGTAACGCAGGCTTCCAGCCTGCAGGCATCTTGCAGGCAAGATGCCTGCATTACACCCCCCCGTAACTGACTGGTTACACAAGAGACATCTCGAATAGGAAGGTTTAGGAGACTATTCGTCATACTTCGCTAACTAGTGTCTGAACGAAAACGATCCTTTCCTGTCTTTCCCGCATGCGTTAAGCGGGAATCTCCTGCCTAAAACCAGGGGATTCCGGCACAAAAAATTGCCGGAATGACAACTCTGAACGAGTTTTCGTTCAGACACTAACTAAGCAAGTATACTTTTCGGCCACGCTTCTAGTACGTTAAAATGATTGGGAGGTCGTTTGGTTGGATGTCGCTATTTGTATTCCGGAATTCTGATCGAAAAACCTATCGGGTCTTTTCACACGAATTAGTTTTAGCCTGGAAACCTGATGATCACGGTCCATGGCAGTAACCACAGAACCCAACTCCAGACTGTGTTGTGTTGGC
>JBHHWX010000118.1:0-13315 GCA_046756745.1 bacterium
CGCCGCTAAAATAGCCAGAGCAAAACCGGAGCTTGCCGATAGAATAGCCGGTGAGTATACAACTGGTCGGAAATTTTTAAGCAATTGTCGTATTATTTGAAAACATGAAAAAGTTTTGGCGAAACATACTCATCGGCTTCGGGTTCTGGACGGCTTACAACTTTCTAAATGCCGGGATTTTGTCTGTACAACAGAACCTGGAATATGCTCAGGCATGGATATCAACAGCCATGGCCAATTACCCGATGGCGCTTTTAAGTATTGCCTTGTGGTTTTTTTGCAGAGGAATCCCTTTTGAAAAATCGAAAAAAGTTCAATTTTTGGCCATTCATATTTTTTCGGGTACCGCGTTTTCCGGAATATGGTTGAGTATATGTTATCTCATACATATTCTGGTTTTACCTGAGAACGTTCACAGGTATCTCATCGATACGGGCGTTTATCTCTGGCAATTTTTGGATGGGATCACCAAATACGGCTTTTTAGTGGGAATATTCTACACCATCAATTTCTATCAAAAATTCAAAGAGAAGGAACTGCGTGAAACCGAGTTAAATCTGTTGACCAAAAAAATGGAGCTACAAAATCTGAAATCGCAGATCAATCCTCACTTCCTGTTCAATGCTCTGAATTCCGTGAACGCGCTCATGGCCAAAGATCCGGAAAAAGCCAGAATGATGAACGCGAAGTTGGCGCAGCTCCTTCGCTTCTCGCTTGACGGGTATGACGAAAGGTTCATCACGTTGAAACAGGAATTGGAATTCATACATAACTATTTGGATATCGAAAAAGTACGTTTTGGAAACAAATTGACCATACACGAAAAGATCGCCAAACAAACTTTGAACAGCAAAGTGCCCAGCATGCTTTTGCAACCGCTAGTGGAGAATGCGATCAAGCATGGAATTTCCAAATTGAAGCAAGGAGGAGAGCTCAGCATTCATGCGATGAAAAAGAACGGCATTCTCAATTTGGAAGTCGCCAACACCGGCATGCGAATTCCGGAAGCGTCTCTATTGGGATTTATGGATAAAGGGATTGGGTTGAAAAATACCAACGAACGTTTAAAACGTCTCTACGGCGAAGCTTTCGGGCTGCGGTTAGAGAGCACGCTTCCGAATGGGCTTTGCGTCAAGATTAAAATCCCACAAACCATCAAAATGGCAAAAGAATGAGTGTCCGCACCATCATCGTGGATGACGAGGACTTGGCCCGTCGAATGATCAAGGAATATTTGGACGATTTTCCTGTGGTGGAGATCATCGCGGAATGCAGCAGCGGAAACGATGCTGTGCAAGCCATAAAAACGCTGCAACCCGATTTAGTGTTTCTCGACATTCAAATGCCTGAATTAACAGGCTTTGAGGTGCTGCAAAAACTCGATATCATCCCATCCGTGATATTTTCTACGGCGTTCGATAAATATGCCCTACACGCTTTTGAAGTCAATGCCGTAGATTACTTGCTCAAGCCATACGACCGCGAACGATTCCAGCAAGCGCTGAACCGAGCGCTCGACCGGCTTCAGCAGGGATCTTCCTCTGCTCAGGTTCTATCTATATTAAAGTATTTGCGGACAACTCAAACGGATGCAGATAAATTTTGGGTAAAGGATAACGGCAGTTATAAACCCGTGGCTCACAACGAGATCGATTGGATCGAAGCGATGGATGATTACGCCTGCTTACATGTCGGAGAGAAAACCTATTTGGTAAGCCAAACAATGCAGAGGTTGGAAGCGCGCTTAGATGACAAAAAGTTTATGCGAATCCATCGGTCGACCATAGTAAATTTGGAGCGTGTGCGAGAAATCAGACCCGAGGGAGACGGTCGTTACCAAGTTATCTTAAAAAATGGCACACAGCTCGCCCTCAGCCGCAGTCAAGCTAAAAAATTACGTGGTTTGATGATTTAGTCCAACAAATCCGACTTAAATCAGCAAGGTAGCCGGAGACCTGAGCTTTCTTTTTAGAGCAAAGGGTCAGTTCACTTCATCAAAATCATCTTGCGTGTGAATGTCTGCGACTCGGTTGTAATTCGGTAAATGTACACCCCGGATGCCGCGGGTTTGCCATTCCTGTCGCGTCCGTTCCAACTGACTGTGTAAAAGCCAATTTCCTGGTGTTGATTATCCACCAGAGTGCTCACTTTTCTTCCCAGTAAGTCAAAAATTTCAAATGTTACTTTTGTCGCTTCAGCCAAATTGTAACGGATCGAGGTTTCAGGATTAAACGGATTGGGGAAATTCTGCAGCAGCTCGAATTTTTCGGGCGCCAGACCGACGTCCCCTGCTTGTTTCAGGGCAAATTCCTGACTCCCGACTATGAGTTTCAAGCGTTTGGTGCTGCCCTGGCTGCCGGATTGGAATGAATACTCCGTGTTCACGCGCAGATTCTGCGAGAGCTGCAAAGCATCGTCGAGCAAGTGGACTTCCGGCTCTTTTGGAAAATCGCCGATAAAATTGAATGAGAGCCGGACTTCGGTTTTGGGAAGATTTGTTTTAACCTCAAATTCCCAGACCTGCTCCTGCTCCACTGCCGGCCGGATGTCCGTACTAAAATTATCAACAGCAAGGCGCCACTCCGGGTGAGGGAAAGCCAGGGAGAGGTATTGACCGATAACCGGCGGTTCAGCTAACTCGAACTTATCGTAAGCATGCGTTGCGTTCATCTGCACTCCTGCCCAATTCTCCACATCGCGTTGTTCACCTGCGCGTCCTGAAATCTGGATGCGCCAGTCGCCCGGCTGCAGCTCAAAAGGTGCAGAAGCTTTTGCCACCCGGCCCGGAACCGCTTTCGGCTCAACCACAAGATAAATCGGTGTTTCCCCGGACGAATCTCTTGCTTTGGTGACAAAGAACGCATAGCCTTTCCAGGTGTCCATCACATCCACGATGTTCCAGCCGCGCTCGTAGGAACGCAAACTGATTCCGGCATCATTATCGCTTCCGGTATTCACCAGATGCAAAGATTCTCTACCCACAGGAAAGTTAAACGGGGTCGCGATCAGATTCCACCCTTCGTAAACTCGAATCGTGTCGTTACATACGGTACGGCGTGTGACGCCAGGGCCGCTGTCCACAATGATATTTTCCTGACGGGTCACAATAAAATAAGATCGTCCGGGAGTAAACGCACGAGCATCAGAACCTTCCAAAAAACGAGCGCTTTCGTCATTGTCGGTTTTATAATCAAAAAAACGCCACATCGTTTTATCGTAAGCGCCGAGATCATCTTCCAGAACCTTCATCACCTCAGTCGTATCCAAGTCGTAAGGGACGGAGAACAATTGGTAATTGGAGACGTCTTCACCTGATATGAGAGAAACAGGCCGTCCGTCCTTGTCAATCCGAAAATCGCCATCGACGCGGATGCGGACCGGGAACCAGAATTCGTTATTATCATCTTTCCCTGCACAAAACTCGCTTGTTGTTGGGCCGTTACCTTCATTTCCCAGTGAGTCTACAGCGATGATGGTGAATTCAACACCGCGTCGTGTGACGCCGGCTGCCGGAATTTCCACGACAAAGCTGTCCGAATCTGCAATTCGGGTCATTGTCCGCGGCGGCTCTTCGGCGTCGGCGCCGCCAAAACGATACTTTACCCAGGCCGTGTCGATTTCGACGTCATCGGTAATCACCACAGTGTCGAGATATGCTTCACCTAATTTCGCGATATTTTTTTCATCGGCCAAGACGCGTGTAATTTTCGGTGGACACATATCAAAACGGTAGCGCGCAATCGCCACATCATTTATGCTGACGTTTCCTGTAGAGTCCGCTAACCAAATATAGAGAGAGTCATCCCCGCACAGTTCTTGGGAATCAAAATTAACCGCGATGGTAATGTTTTCGGGATCAGATGGCTGAAAAATATACCGGGCCGCATAATCGTCAACGGTTGTAGGTGGGGTTTGGTATCTCCACCTCACTTCAGAAGCGTCTTTTGTACCCAGAAAAAGGTCGTCCGGGATACCGAGCGTGAGGGAAAAATTTCTATTGCGTCCAAACCAATGTGAAGCCTTAATCGTCCGCGACAAAATAGTCGGGATACCCGGAGGGGTCACGTCATAAACAAAAGAAGTTTTAACGGCGTTGGCATAACCGGAATTACCGCTGCCGTCAACCAGCCAGACGTAACAGTACCACAAGCCGGTGCTCAATTTTCCGAATAACGGGAGACTTGCACACGTGGTCCCATTCGGAATAACCAATCTTCCGCCGGCGCTGGTGGTATCGTTCTTACTTTGCGGCGGCGCCTGGCTCTTGACAAATTTCCACCAAATTTCCGCGATACCGGTCGGATCGTTGGGATTATCCCAGCAGATTGCTAAATGTGCGGCATTTGTCAACCCGCTGAACCCGTCCCAGCTCACGGTTAAATTACTCAGCGATGTCGGCGGCGCCTCATCTCTGGAGTCCCCGTTGATAACGATTGTACGAGGACGTGATTGAGTTAAATCATCATGAAAAAAAGAGAGAATACGGCCGTTATACGATTGATAATTTGTCGGAGTAAACGTCACCTGCACATTTTTTGTCGCGCCAGGGGGGACATTAAGCGTTGACGGACTGACGGTATAAACAGCTTCGTTTGTCGTAATGTTAGAGAGATGCAGGGTGTCGCTGAACGCCGGATCAGCAGCGGAAATATTTGTAATCGCTACTGTTTTGTCGACTTTGAATCCGACTTCCACCTTGCCATAGCTCATCAAACTTGTTGGAGATAAATCGAGCTGAGGGCCGTGAGCGCTTCCTGTAAGTTGAACTGTATGCGTCGCTTGATTGCGATCGTCGCTGGTAATCGTCAAGGTTTTCGAATAGGACGTCCGTGTATTCGGTTGAAAGGAGATCGTCAAGGTACGGCTGCTTTCGCCAGCTATCGTAAAAGCAGATGTGCTGTTAACTAATGAAAATGGCGAAGGCAGGTTCACGTTCAAAATATGCAAATCGGCGCAACTGCTATTTGTGATTGTTAACGACAGTAATTTTTCTGTGCCGGCATTGAGGGTGCCGAAATCCAAAGCGTTCGTGGACAAACTCAGCTCTCCTGTTCGACAAATAAACAGAGATTTTTCAAGCCCGGCGTCTGAGCTGAGAGCCGTGTCCATTTTAACGCCGTCGAGATCTTCGGCATTAAAGATCTGGAAAACGTATTTGCCGTCGCCTGTTTGCGGGTTATTATTGGAAACAGTGAAAAATCCCTGCCACAAAGTAGCCGAAATCCAGCCCTGCCCAACCGCCGGAACCGTCAAGGTAAAAGGCGCGCTTAACCCAAAACGCACATCCGGGTTGATAGATTGATTCATCGAACGGTCAAAGGTTAATTCAACAGTCACATCTCCGTTAGCGGTTGTTTCGACCGATTGGCCCGATACCAGAAAATTGATTTCCGTTAACTTTGGTTTGTTCTGCGCCCCCGCATTTATCGTAAGTAAACATAAAAATAGGAAGTAAATACTTTGCTTCATTTTGGTTGCCTTGTTCAAAGATGTCTATTCTCGCCCAGGGAAGAGATGATTTAAGGAAATGACGGCGCGCCCGGTAAATCGTTTAAAGTCGGCGTTGTCGTGGTATCTCCACTGCTGTTGGAACCCTTTCTCGCAAAAACCACTCCCGCCCCGATACCACCGGCGACGAGGAGACCAAGCCCCCAATAATACCATTTAAACCCGCTCCGTCGTCCTCTGTTATGACTGACTTCATCAATCTCTTTTGGTGGCTTGCGCCGCAGTTGCGGCGTAGATGTTACCTCGGGCTCGCCGATCAAATTCCGGAACAAAGCAGGCATCAGTTCCTCTAACCCCCGTGTGTCGCCTTGGTAAATTTCGCTATGGGACTTTACCACTTGGCGACTCGCTGTGTGTACCATTTGCAGCTCTATGCGAAACCCGGATGAGTTTTCCATGATGAGTCCGAATACAACTAACTGAACGCCAAGGACTTTACCTGCGCGTACGGCACAATCGAGAGTCTCACAGCCCTCGGTATCCAAGTTTTTGTTGAGCAGGCCGCGTTCCATATCATTTTGATCCATGGTATAAAATAGCCCACCCCGTTTAAACTCCTCGGTAAAGCGCGACGTCAGAATTCGAGCCTCGGTACGCGTTAAGTTGCTGTTATTCACGGAAAAGTTCAGGACTCCCAAAGAGTAGTCATCCGATTCTCGCATGAATGCGAAGAGCAGTTCTTGAGTTAATATTGTGGAGAGAAAAGCGGTGAGTACAAAGATGCTGGTAACCCGTCTCATGTTAGCCTCGTGCTATGCTGTGTTGAATTGCTACTAAGTTCTTAAGGAATGAAAGCATACTTGCAAATTTAGTGCCAACCAAAGTATCACGAAATAGAATTTAAACGAAAACTCATATAATGCTCTGTCATTGCGAGGCGTTTTTTGCCGAAGCAATCTCCTTCCGTGCCTAATATGGAGATTGGTTCGCTGAGAAACGCTCGCAATGACAGCAAAAAACGATGTTCTCGTTCAATCACTAAATAGAAGAAATACAACAAGGAAACCCACGAGCTTACCTTAATGTTATCAAACATTTGACAAACATATTTTGCATTAGGGTGAGACAAATGTTGAGGAATGAGACATTTCAGGCAGCAGATTTCTTCCTAAATAGTGTCTGAACGAAAACGAATTTCTCTTCCCGAAGGCCTCCTGGCCGAGGGTGAATTCCTGCTTGGCTCGGCGAGACGCCTTCGCGAAGCGTTTTTCAATCGCGCATTTTTCGAGTTTTCGTTCAGACACTTACTAGTCAACCAACGAACTCGTGCTTTTTCAAGTGGGCATCGACGCGTACTTTAATCAAACTCTCCAGAATCACAGAAACGATGAAAATTGTGATGCAGAAAGTAGCAAAACTCGGAGCGCTTAAATAAACATATCGATAAATAAACGGCAGGACCAGATAAGTCATGAACGGGAACAAAATCAAGAACAGGGCTAAATTTCGCGAACGACTGCCTTTGACATTTGGACGTGAAAATGGCAGATCGGGAGAATAAAGAAAAGCAAATTGCAGGAATAAATGCGCCAACAGGCCGAGCACCAAAATATGCAAAAAGACATGGAGTAGATTTTGGAAATAATAATAAAAAATGGCGATGAGAATGAAAAGAAATGGCAGGACGAAATAGATCATCAGAAAATTTTTTTCAGATAAAATCAGCCGGCGCACATTCACCGCAGAGGTATAAAAAATCCAGGAAGCTTGATAGGCGTCGCTTTGAGTAACATACGTTCGCAGCATCATTGGGAAGAGAAAAATCAGGAGGTACAGCAAACCGCTCTCTCCAGTTTCAAATTTTTCTGCTTCGAAGGGATCCGGTAGAGGACCGTTGTTCGTTCCCAAAAAAAGATAAAATATTGTGAGCGGTAAAATCCCGAGTACAGCCATTTTAAATTTATTGTCGTACAAAAACTGGTTGCGAATCAATTTGGCGACAACCCTTTCTTCATGTGCTTTTGCAAATGTTAAAAACGGTTTTGTGAACCTTCGACGTGAGGTTGTCATTTCATCAGAGATTGTTAACAAAGCAGCCAATTTTTCCGAATACCCTAATGAGAGTTGGGAGAACGCGAAAAAAGCGAGCGCCCCGGTTACAAACAAAGCAGCGAACGCCAAAACCCAATCCAGATTCACAGCCGTGGGTGAAGCGATCTTCAACAAGCTGCTAAACCAAGTTGGCGGAAAGAGCTTCAGCCAAAACGACTCGCTCAAGGTGTGCACAGTTTGCAGGGAAGCGCTGAGCATCTTTGGAAGGATAAAAAAGCTGCTGTAAATCACAAAAGCAAGCCCGACTTGCAGCAGAGCTAAAACATTTTGAACTTTGCGAAGGCTCACTTTTTTCAGGATCAGGGTATAAAAGATGATTACGATAAGGCATGTTGTAAAATTCGCCAGGAAAATGCTCAGGAAAGCCAAGGGAAGCATCGTGAACGAAAATCGTTCGGTAAAGAGAAAAGCCGCGATTCCTGGCAAGGATAAAACCGTTGTAAATATCAGGATATAAAATAATATATTTGTGAGCTTAACTGCAAAAAATGTTTTTGATGAAATGGGCCTGAAGCCGAGAATGTGATAGTCTTCTGGCGAGATTACAACAGAGTGATACTCTATCAGGATCAAACTGCCGATCATGAACATGGTATAAGTTATCAACAACGTTGCAGAAAAATAAATATCGTCCTGACTTAGTATAATAGGAATAAAAACAAAGCCAACGAGAAAATAATAAAAAATCAACGTAAAGAAACTCCGGCCGCCTGCTCGGCCATGTCTCAAGGTTGCAGAAAAGGCAGACTGCCGGAAATCACGTTTAAGGTAGATTTTAAACAGCGCACGCCATTGAAAATAGTCGACTCTCAAAAAATCAAAAAGAAAATGGAGCATCAGATACGTTCTAGGGCTTCTAAGAAATCCGCGGTTTCGGCATGAACATCACGAGCGCCGGTGAGTTTGTAGAATGCTTGCTCGAGTGAAGGCTGGGAGGTGTGCGAAATAATCTCTTTGGACGTCCCGTCAATGATCAGCTCGCCTTTGTCAATAATCGCTATCCTGGTGCAGATTTGTTCTACAACTTCCAAAATATGGGAGCAAAACATGATGGTTTTACCTTGAGCAGCAAATCTTTTGAGCACCTCTTTGATAACAAGCGCCGCGTTTGAATCCAACCCGTTCAACGGTTCGTCTAAAAAGAGGACTTCGGGGTTATGCAGGAAAGCCGCTGACAAAAGCACCTTCTGTTTCATCCCTTTGGAAAAACTGTTCAAACGCCGGTCTTTATCTTCAAAAATACTTAAAAGGGTTAAAAATTCTTCGATACGTCCATGAGCGATACGCCGTTGCAAATGGTGCAGCTCGCTCACAAGCTCTAAATACTCCCAGGCTGTCAAAGATTCAAATAACGCGCCGGATTCGGGAACATAACCGATCTTCCTCTTGACCTCCAGAGGGTCTTCGACGACATCAAAGCCAGCAACTCGAGCGACTCCGGAAGTCGGCCGAATCATGCCTGTAAGCATTTTCACGGTGGTCGTTTTACCTGCCCCGTTCGGACCTAAAAAGCCTAAAATCGCTCCACGTTCAACCTGCAGCGAAAGGTTTTTAACAGCTATGTTATCATCAAAGCTTTTCGATAAGTCTTCGAGATGAATCATTTCGTATGAACTAAAAGTGCTCCCCATTTTTTCCCCAGCTCGATTTTTATAGGCTTATTAGTGATAGAATACTTTTGGTTGTTCAGGACATCCTTAACTTTAGTACCCTTCTCCCAAACGGATGCGATTTCAACCGTCTGCCGCTGATCGCTGTTGTTCAAAACCACAAGCGCCTCATTGTTTTCAAATTGGCGAAGGTAGGCGAAAAGACGTCTTTTATCGTCTACGAGATATGTTTTAAAATTACCGTGCCGGATAGCCGGATTTTTATGGCGAAGATAATTCAATTTAGCATATAAACTGAACAAAGTCGCATCAAAAGTGTTCTCCGACTCGCCGCGCAAACCTTTTCGAACATTCCAATAGGTTTCTTTCTCAGTGACGAATTCACTCCACAGCATCGGCTTCAAATTGTCCGGGTTGGGCCCACCCCACATGCCGCTTTCATCGCCGTAATAAATCAGCGGAGAACCAGGATAGGTCATTTGGAAAATCGCGATAAGCTTATGAGTTTGCCGATCTGCTTTATCCGGTTTACGGGGGTCGTAAGCTTTTTCTTGATAAGAGTTCGATCCGTTAGTAAAATTCTTTGAGGAATTGAAAATCCGGCTTTCAATTCGAGCCGAGTTGTAGCTGCCAATTAAGTTTAAAAGGCTGAGACCGGTTTCGCCTGACTCCGCACGCAACGACGCCATGCTTTTGTCGAATTCGGTTACACTCATCTCCGGTTGGACAAAAAACTTCTCAATACTATTCTTAAATGCATAATTGATAAAAACGTCAAAAGGTGATTCTGTGGAAGCGTGGAAAGTTTTAGACGATGAGTTGAGAACAGTCAGAGCCAAAGGATTGATGGACTTGACGGTATCTGCCCACTCTTGCCAAAAAGCCAAGTCTAGCTCCTCAGCAGCAGTCACACACCATCCATCAATGCCATCCTGCGGCTCTCCGTCTCCATTGGGATCCATCCATTTTCGTGTGCTGTCGAAGATATACTTATTCACCGGCGCCACCAAACCGTTCTCATCTTGCTTGAAACAGGGCAGATTTCTGTCATTCTGCCAGCTCTTATAGGTGAATTCCGAGGTGTCGATGGTGACAGGATTATCCCAGCATAGAACTTCGAACCACTCTTTGTAAGGCGAGTCTTGTTGTTTTTCTAGCAAATCCTTAAAAGCCCAGAAATCTCGACCACAATAACTGAACGCCGCTTCAAGCACGACTTTCATATCGGCGTCATGGGCGGATTTCAACAAATCGAAAAAAGTCTCATCGGAACTCGTGGTTTCCCATCGTTCGGGATCTTCTTGCTGCGATGACAATAACGACCAGTCTCCCTCCCGGTCTTCACCAAAGTTGTTGTCCACATGATGGAATGTCGCAGCATCATATTTGATCGCGCTGGGCGATTCAAAAATGGGATTTAAATAGATAACATCGACTCCCAATGTCTTTAGATATTCTAATTTTTCAATGACGCCGATTAAATCACCACCGTACCGGCGGTCCTTAACCAAATCATAGAATTGGGCCTTTCGTGTCGATTCCCAAATTTGAAATTTGAACCAATCGGACGCCCATGGGTGAACCTGCCAATCTTTGACATTTTTGTCAACAACTCTTTCTCTGAGAGGATCATTTTTCGTGTTGGCATTTCGAAATCTTTCAGGGACAACTTGGTACCAAACAGCGCCTTTGCTCCAAGCTGGAAGCGTATTCTGTGAAACACCCGGCGTTATCATACTCCCTAAAAAAACCAAGATAAAAAAATTAATTTTCATATTGTGTTTCTGGCTACGTTTTTCATATGACTAATATACAAAAACTCGCTTTGATTGCAAAACGAATCGTAAAAATATATCAAAGGAGATTACAGTAGCAGTGGTGAATATATTCCGGTGTTTGCTGGAATTACCTGTTGGCCGATATAAGAAAATGTTACTTGTTTTGACGAATTCCAGAAGCAAGAGTATCTCTTTGAATAAAAGCAAAAACATAACGATCTTCCGACGCGCCAAAAAAATAATTACCCCAAATGATCGGCGTCGTTCGCACTCTTCCTTTTGTTTCGAAACGCCACAATAATTCACCATTCTTCAAGTCCAGACCGTAATAACGTCTATCCAAAGATCCAAAATACACGATTTGATCGGACACGAGAGGGGCCGTACTGATCGCGCCGGCTGTTTGATAGTGCCATCTTTTTTGGCCGGTTTTCGCTTCCAGACAATAGAGTATCCCGTTACTCGCGCCAAAAACGACAGTCTCTCCATTGCTGGCTGCACTTTGGAAAATAGGTCCATGAGCCAAAAAACTCCAGAGCACATCGCCGGAATGTAGATCCAAAGCGTAAAAAGAACTGTCCAAGGAGCCGATGAATACGGTCTCCTGCGAAATGACCGGAGTTGCAAAAAGGCTGGCTCTGGCATCGAATCGCCAATGTAATTGTCCGGTCTTTGCACTCAAAGCATAAACCGCTCCGTTGTCGCAGCCCGTGACGAGCCAATCTTTGTACAAGGCAGGAGATGACCGGTGGTGTCCTTCTGTTTTAAAAGTCCAAATCTTCTCTCCTGTTTCAAAGTCATATTTATCGATATGTTTGTAAAGCGCAGCGATATAAATAGCGTTTTCCGTCATGAGGGGTTCGCTGGCGATATCCCCGGCATTGATCCGCCATTGATACCTGCCTGATTTTAGATCGAGAAGAGCTAAGGTCTCATCGCCATAGCGAGAAGCCAGAATGAGTTTATTCTTGTTGAGAGCGCAGGTCGCTTCGTATGCGTCTGAACACTTATTTCGAACGAGCCTTTGCCCGGTTCCTATATTGAGCACCTCATATTTCCCATCCAACGTTGTAAAAAACAGGAGACTATCGGTGGCAAGCAGAGTAGGGCCGATAGCGGAGCTTGCTTTATAAATCCAGATATTTTCAAAAGGCGGCTGCGGGCTTCGTTCCCGGAAACTCGTTCGTTGGGGATCGCCTCCGAATTGTGTCCATCCTCGCAGTTCGTCATTTTTTGCAATGGGAAACGACTTTAACAAAACAGCCGAACGGCAGGAATAAAATAGAAACATGCCTCCTATCATTGTAACAAGAAACAAGGCGATGCGTCGAATGTTACGATGACCTGGCGACAAAAAACTTAGAAATCGAAACCAAACCAAAATGCTTTTCTTAACCCTTTCTCAAAATGAATGCGGGGTCTGTTGAAATCATGAATTTGAAATTTTCTACCTATCTCATATCGCAGGACTAAAAAGCCGCCGACGCGGACACGCAGCCCGAGGCCTAAGCTTCCGAGAACTTCGTTGAAGCGATAGTCGCGGTCCCAAGCTTGTCCGAAATCGACGAAGACGGCCCCCCGAATTGCGTTGAAGCCGAGTCCACCGAATGGGAAACCTAAAAAAAAGCGATCGATAAACGGGAATCGCAATTCATTATTAATTAAAAACAATTTCCTGCCCCAAATCGTCCACCTCGGGTAAAGCCGTAAATCCCAACTCCCACCCATAAAAGAACGGTAGGCCTCTTTACCATGATTGAAACGAGTCATCAGGCGAAATGCAAAAGTGGTTCTCTTACTCACTCGAAAATATCTTCGGTAATCGATAATTATCGAGTAGAAATTGACGTCATTATTTTGCATATCCATTGTATGACCTAATGAAAAATTAAAACGTTCTCCATCAATTGGGCCGGTAACCCCCCATATAGAATTATCTTTAATATACGAAAATGAATTGGAGAGAACGATGCCATTGACTGTTACGCCTCGTGTATCGTATTCCCGTCTCTCATGCCGTACATTCAGTCCTCCTTCTATACGGCGGAAGACAGAGAGCGGATAGCTGACCGCAACAAAGCCTCCCTCCTGACTGCGCTCAAAAAACCTGTCTATCTGATCGTAGAAACGTCCCGTAAGCCGATAGCCTCCGAAAGCATAATTGACTCGTTTCGACTTCTCGATTCGCGTCACAGCGATATTCCAACTCCCCAAAAATCTCTTTTTTGTTTGAGCATTATTAAAAACGAGAAAATAATATTGTTGGTCTCCTAACATATCACTCATCGCAAGCTGCGCCCCGCCTGACACACCAAAAACCGGATCTTGGGCAACGGAGCTCTGTGCAATATCCAGTGTGAATTTCTT
>JBHHWX010000119.1:0-13216 GCA_046756745.1 bacterium
CTATCTTTTAGATAAAAAGTCAAGGTCGGAGTTGAGGGTGTAATTCAATCGTTACGACGTAACAATCGAGTGATTGACTGAAAACGACCCTCTCTTACTCGAAGGTCCCCTGGCCGTGTGTGAATCCCTGCTTAGCTCGGCGGGGACGCCTTCGCGAAGTGAGTTTTCTTCGCTCAGATGCGTTAGAGTCACTTTGTTTCAGATCTGTCCTCCTCGACCATCCGCCGCACAACTTCTTTCACCACCTTTTTGACCATGTCCGGGTGCGCATTTTTTCCCAACGCACGCTGCGTTTCCCGGGTAATGCGACGTATTTTTTCTTCTGTCATTGTCATCATATTAAGTAATTTGCCTGATTGACCGAAAACGACCCTCTCTTACCCAAGGCCTCCTGGCCGCGATGAATCCCTGCTTAGCTGGGCGGGGACGCCTTCGCGAAGAGTTTTTACAATTTAAGAATAATTCAGGCGAAAAAATATAAATGAAAAATATGTGCTTTGCAAGCATAATTTGCAGGATAGACTTGACTGCTTGTAAGCATTTCTTTATATTGGGAACTTAGCCGAACAGGCTGTTGTAAAATTTTACTCCTAGAGTAGTGTAACCGAAAAGCCGGTTAATCACTAAGTAAACGAACCAGATAAAAATTGAGCTAAATTAAATGCGGTTTCTCCACTGTTTCTTCATAACTCTAACCGTAAATTCTCTTAGTCTCCCCTCTTTCTCTCAAGACAAAAATTCTCCGATGAGCCTGGCGGTTCAAGCCGCTGCGGACAACAGATTTGAGTACGCGATTACCTTACTCTGGCGCCAAATAGAAGAAGATTCTTCCTTGACCCAGGCCTATCTTGCACTTGCAGACTATTTCCGATACAGCCAAAATCTGCAAGGCGGAGCTGAGGTCTTTACACAAGCCCTTAAGAGCAATCCCGATAATTGGAATCTTCATCTGGGCTATGCGCTTTTGTGTAAATACCGTGACGATTGGAATGGAGTTTTTTCCTCTTGCACACGCGCTTTGGATAAAGGCGCCAGTCACCCGTCTAGTGTCGAATGGCTCATCGAGTCTGCTTTGCAGCTCAAGAAAACGAATCGCCTGCCGGCGCTTTTAAGAAAACTCAAGAAAAAACCTGCCCAAGCCCATCTTTACGAATTAGGGTACGGAGCATGGAGGTTGCGCGTCAAGAGCTTTAAAAAAGCCAGGACTTCATTGTCGCAATTCCTAAAGAATGAAGACCATGCAGCCGGATACAAACTATTAGGCGACGTTTTGTTTAACTTGAAGGACTTTTCAGCCTCCATATCCACTTACAAAAAAGCTTTGCGACTGAAACAACGCCAAGATTGGAGAGTTGATCTGGAAAGCGTCCACAAGTTGGCCTTTTGTTATACTGAAACAGGCCAACCGGACTCAGCAAGTTATTACTTCGATAAAGCCCGTGAAATCGCCAAAAAGTTCAGTGCAAAATATACAGAGCTGAATATCCATCAAGATTCTATGACATTTTATAAAGAGTCTTCGCAACTCGGAAAACTTAAAGAGGTGTGTCTGGACGGCATCGCGCTTTCAGCAGGTTTGAATGAAAAAGAACCGTTAGCGGTTTTCTCTTATAACCTGGCTTTTGTGAAAGAAAAAATAGGAGACCGCAAGCATGCTGTAAAGTTGTATTTGACTGCGGCTCAATATGCCGAGGAGCTCAACCTTGTCGATCTACAAGCGCAAGCTTTCATTCAAATAGGCCAAATATACCTCACCTTATCCGAATTGGATCCCGCCCTGAATTATCTTCAACGGGGATACGATTTAGCGAGCAACGCCGGCAAGCAGAATTTAAAATATTCAGCTTTGATAAAAATCGGAGATGTCTACTGTACATTCGACAGCGCTTACGCGGCGAAACAAGCCTACACCAAAGCACTAAGATATGGACAGCGGGCCCAACTTCATCGTGTCACGGAAATGTGTTTTTTGAAATTAGCCCATCTTTACATGCGGTCGCCTGAGAGTCTCAACGACGCAGATTATTACCTCACTTTAGCCGAGCATTTATCAAAACAGACTTTCAATCTCCATTACTCGGCCAATTTACGCTGGATGAGAGGGCATGTCGCGTTAATGAGAAACGACATTGAGAAAGCTGAAACATATTATTTAAAAGCAATCCAACTTGGCGAGGAAACCGGTTCTTATACTTCCATTTTAGCGGGAAACGCCGGTCTGATTAAAACGTACTTAGTCGCTCATTTCCCAAATATGGCCGTAGCCCGCTCAGATTCTCTGATAGCTTTCTTAATGGAATTTAGCTCACTCTACGTCGGCGAAAGAGCACAGCTTTTCCTTGACTTAAAGGAAGATATCTTTATGCCAGTCATTCAAGCTTATGCGGGAACTGGGAAACTAAGCAAAGTTTATGCTGTCATAGAATTATACAAAACGATAAACAACCAGGAGAAGTTGACAGGGATAAAAAATCAAATTCATCACGCAAAAGCGGAGGTTCTCAAACGAAAAATAGAGAGCCACGATTTTCAAATTAAACGGAATTGGACGGATATGTGGGAGCTTTGGAGAAAAGACCAAAGAGATAATTTAGCGATGCTCTCGCAGCAAAAGCAAAAAATAAGCCGTTTAGTCGCAGAAAGACGTCTTATTTATTCTCAATTGGGGAAATTTTTTCCCGAATATTTTAGTCTATTTTATCCTTCGAAGCAAAAATCTTTGGAACAATTAAGAAGAAGTCTTGTCGATTGGGATGCTTCTTTTTTACACTATTTAGTCGGGAAGGAATTTACGCATGTTCTGGTTGTCAGGCCCGACTCGATTTATTATAAGCGCCTGACCGTAACCCGTGACTATTTAAACAATCTGCTTGAACCCCTGTCAACTTCACCCCGTTTTGACCTGAAATTAGAATTGTTAGCTCAACTTCATAGCGTGATCTTCAAGCCCATTTCGGAATGGCTGCCTCTTAACAGTACGGTTTTTATTTCCGCTGACGAATCGTTGTTACAGATACCTTTTGAATGTTTGATCACCAATCCTACGGAATTGACAGGTCCAAACGATTACTTAAACGCCCATTTTCTCGTCGAGGATTTTAGCATTTCCTATACTCCAACAGCACAATTTGCGTACACAGCGAAGCGTAAAAGCCGGCCGAGGAAAAAGCTCCTTGCCTTTGCGAATCCCAACGTACAAAACCGTGGTTCAAGGAATGGAGCGGAAAGCAATGGAGTCAATCATGTTTCCACATCCGGGATGCCTAAAGACGAAATAAAAAAAATACTGGATGCGGTGGGCCATAGAAAGACAAAAAGTTTCTCTGGCAGGTCGTGCACAAAGGCTCGTTTTCTGGCAGAGTGTGTGTCCTACAAGATCATTCATCTCTCTGTTCCCGGTTTTTTAGAGCGCGGCGCCGAGCTATTTAATCGATTTTACTTTTCCCGAGAATCATCGAAAGAAGATTATTTGGAAATTCATGAACTCTATAATTTGGATACCCGAGCCGAGCTCATGATTTTGAGCAATTTATCCGGCAATGGCGTTCCTCTGGTTGAACCCAAGAGCTTGGAGCTCTTACTTCATGCCCTGCGATATGCCGGTGTTTCAAGCACCATCATAAATTTGTGGAATACCGAAAACAGGGATAAGACATCGCGATTGTTGCAAAACTTTTACATGAAATTGAAACAGGGGATGAAAAAAACAGAGGCGCTGAGAGAAGCAAAAATTCAATATATGAAAGAGGTCGATCGCAATCCTCAAAATTGGGGAGCACTCATTTTGGTTGGAGCACCGAGCCCGGTTCCCTTGCGGGGGGAAAACATCGACTACTTGATTATTTTTACCATAATCTCAGTAACCGCTCTTTTAGCTTTTGTGTTCTGGCAAGTCTCGAGAATAAAAAAAGAGAAAGGGAACGTTGCCGTTGAGTTATAGGTCTTGTTCGTATTTTTTTTTGAAAGCAACGATACTTTCAAACAGCCCCTTTGCGACCTTTTGTTGGAATGATGCTTTTTTCAGAAGGTTCTCTTCTTTTTTGTTTGAAATAAATGCAGTTTCAACCAGAACGTTGGGCATGGACGCCCCGACTAAAACATGAAATCCTGCCTGTTTCACTCCTCGATCCCTGAGACCGGTTCGATTGTTTAGAGCTGCTTGAATAATACCGGCAAAATCTTGACTTTCTTTATTGTAAGCATTTTGCGCCATCGTGGCTAAAATGATGGTTTCGTCGGTGAGTTCAGCATAGTCTCCTTCATTGTCTTCATAACGGATGACGGCATTCTCTCTGGACGCGATTTCAAGCGCTTCGTCTGTACGCGCGAGTCCTAAAAAATATGTGGTTGTTCCCTCTACGCTTCGATTTCGGTTCCAGTTGGCGTGGATGCTGATGAAAAGTTTCCCTTCTTTTTGATTGGAAAACTGTGTACGTTCTTTTAAAGAGATAAAACGGTCACTATTTCTTGTCATGAAAACTTCTATATCTAAATTACTTTCGATCATCTTCTTCAGCCGTTTTGCAATCCCTAAAACGATATCCTTCTCATAAACGCCTCTGGTACCGATGGCGCCAGGGTCTTTCCCGCCATGTCCGGGATCGATGACGATACGATCGATTTTCCACTTCTCCCGGTCCGATTGAAGCTTTGCAACCAGATCCGGAGACAGTTTTTCTTTTGTTGGAATTGAGAGCAAAATCTCACGAGTTCGTCGCGTCAGGCTTATCTTTTTGCTTGGAATATCTTTCGTTAACTGGAACGAAATCTGTGCTATCTGTTTTTGCTGCTCAGGTACGACTTTTTTAACAAGCCCAGACTGAAGAACCGTCTGAAATGTTTGTTTATCTAATGTACCGTTCAGGACATCCAGATAAAGCCATCGACGGCTGGTGCGGGTGCTGATACTTGACTTATCGAAAGGCTGTGTTGTTTTCACGCGAATTAATGTGCCATTCGCTTTTTCCTCGACTGAGACGCCTAAAATATTTTCCGTTGGGTTCAGGGTCGGGATACGTTCGAAAAGCACATCATCGTTCACATTCGTCGTGCCAATCACCTGCCGCAAGATAGGCATAAAAAATTTAACCGGCACCAAAATATCGCCATCATCGAACTTTGTATTAATCGGCATCTGCCTTGTTTCGGTACCGACAATGACGAATGGGTTGTATGCGGTGACCGTGATTCGCTCCTCTCCTAAATATAAGACCGCTTTTCTGACTTTGCTGCTGTAATAGGTGTGAGCATTAAAAACATCAGCAATATCGTGAAGCGGGATGTAACGAAATCCGCCGCTCGTAAAACGAGCCTTTCTTATGATCCGGGATTCCCAATTGGAGATTTGCGCGTGTAAAGGACAAAGATGCGTAAGGAAAAGGATTAAGAAAGTTAGGAGAGCGAAGGATGCAGCAAAATATTTAGGTCGTGGTTGTCGTCTGATAAGATTTCCCCTCATGATCCGAATTCAATTTTTATTCTCCGTTTCCTGTTCTTTACTGTACTGCTGGCTTGCCTCATGGAGCAACCGTTTCTCCTCATCATTTAATTTGTCAAACCCGACTTCATTGATCTTGTCGAGGATCTCATCGACTCTTTCACGAAATCGCTGCATATCGTGTTGACGCTTCAAATTCTGAAGAGCCTGCCGGGATTCACGCCGCCGTCGTATTATCGTACCCACCGAATCCATACGCCAGTCTAATTTGAGATAAATAAACCCGACCGCCATGCCCCCGAGATGAGCAAAATGAGCAACTCCATCACCGCTGCTAAAAACGCCTAAGAATAATGCGATGCCGGCAAAAATCATCACGAGAAATTTTGCTCGTATCTGTACCGGGAAAAATAGAAACAAAAGCAATGTAATGATGCGTTCCGGGAAAAGAACCGCAAAAGCGGCCATGACGCCGTAGATAGCGCCTGAAGCTCCAATAACCGGAACACTCGAGTTGAAATAAATCATCAAGTGGATGAAACCGGCGCCAACTCCACAAATCAAGTAATATTTGATAAATTCCCGAGACCCTAATGCCCGCTCCACTTCACAACCAAACATCCATAACACAAACATGTTAAAGATCAAATGCCAGATATCCGGAACCTGGCTGTGAAGGAACATATAAGTAAACGGTTTCCAGATATGAAATTTATGCAGAACCCATTCCGGCTGCAAACCAAAGATTCTGATCAGTAAGTTGTCGCTTGCCCCGATTAGATGCTGGAAAAGGTAAACGACCCCATTGATGATGAGCAGGTATTTTACAGCCTGAGTGAGACCACCACCAAAACCAAACCGAAATGTTCTGTCATAATACGGCATCAATTATTAATGATTAGTTTAATAAACAAGCAGAATACAAATAACTCTTATTGAATACGAACTCATAAAACGTTCTCAAAATTCCCCTCATCAGAAAAAGTGTGACTATCTTATTAAACTAAATACCTAAAAAGTAGACGGTTGCGGAACAAATGGCTTTTTCTATATGTGGTATCGACAGGTAGGAAAAAAATCTGAATTCCAGTTAACTTATTACTACCACAAGACATATTGTGAATCAGTTTAGGGATTAATCCATTAAAAGTCAAGAAAAAAATCCGTTACATTTCCTCTGTTTTTAAGCTTGACTTTTCAAAGAGACACAAGTATATTTTGGAATGACCATGCAAAGCGAAACCATTACTGCGCCGGATATTAAGACGGAAAAACGAAAGAAAAAGCGCCATAAACCGATTCTTATTCCGCGATATCATGTCATCCTCCTGGATGATGACGATCACACCTACGATTACGTCATCGAAATGCTCATGCAGATTTTTCGCCACAGTCAAGCCACTGCCTTTCGTATGGCGTGCGAGGTGGATTCAGCGGGTCGGGTGATCGTCGATACAACCACCAAAGAACGCGCTGAATTGAAACGGGATCAAATTCATGCGTATGGCCCTGACTGGCGTCTCCCCCACAGCCAAGGCTCGATGTCGGCCATTATCGAACTTGCTCCCCGTGAATGAACCTGATCGGGGGATTCGATTTTTCAAAACAACTGGGATTGCATTGTGTCAGCCCCACCCGGATCGTCCGGTAAATTCGGCTGACTCGCTGCTTGCGTCGCTAAAAAATCGCACCGTTCATTTTCAGGATGACCGGCATGGCCCCGCGTCCATTTGAATTCGACTTCATGAAGCTCGCATAAGTCTAACAACTTTTTCCAAAGATCGGTGTTCTGGGCATAGTCTCTTTTGTTACGCTTCCATCCGTTTGCCCGCCAACGCAGCGCCCAGCCTTCCGTCATACTTTGCACTAAGTAATTCGAGTCGCTGTAAAGAGTGACTTTGCAGGGTTTCTTAAGCGCTTCCAGGCCGCGGATAGCTGCCAGCAATTCCATGCGATTGTTCGTGGTGTGACGGTACCCCCCGGAGAGCTCTTTGTGCTTCTCTCCGAAAATCAGAATCGCCGCATAGCCGCCAGGCCCCGGATTCCCCGAGCAGGCGCCGTCAGTGTAAATGATAACCGATTTTTTAACGTTCTGTGCCATTTGCCAACTTCTTTCGAAGTGAGATTATGCGTGGGATAACAAATGGGAACCAACAAAGATTTCTGAAATGCATCCCCTCAAAGCGAGACAAGTTAGATGTTTGTGTTACAATGTTATCGATACCAGTGATACTTCCAGCTCGCGATGACGGCTGCCATCTTTTGCGCTCCGGAAACGAACGTGTGGTTGTGGCAAAGCAACTTTGACTAGCCGGCTTGAATCAAATTGCAGCAAAGCAGAGCTCGGCTGTGGGCGGCTTGCAACGTGGTAGATGCCGACTAAAAACCCCCCGAATGTACCGCCGACGAAAGACCACTTTACGATATCGCCGGTATCCTCATCGACAACTAAACTCAAAGCCAAACCCAACAGCAAGCCGGTAGCTCCGCCGTACAGCGTCGATTTACCGATAGTAATCACCGGATTTTCCTGTCCCGTTCGGACGACTTGTACTTGGGCATGGAGATTTGAACTTACGGAAAACGAGACAATTAAGACAATCAGAAGTAAAATAAGTGTTATGTTGGTTCTCATGGTAAGCTCCTTAATAAAAGTCCATTTTAGTGTCGAGTTTCGTGAAATATTAAGATAGTAAAATAAAATCCGAAAGCAAGCGAAAGTTCATTTGTCATAAAACGTCATACGGCAGGGAACAGAACCACCCAAACGATTTGACAAAAACCATAATCCAACAAGAGTGAGTACGAGACCAGCGAGGTTAAACCAGAGCGGTTGAAATTGAATGTGATGCGATAGATCGCTTGTGTATCCTTTTATCTCCCAGGCAAGTATTGATTTAAGAGTAAATGGCAGGGCGTTCGACAAGCTGTGCCCTAAAATGCAAGGAACCAAAGAGTCTGTCTTAACGAACAGCCAAGCAAAAAACACTCCCAAGATTGTGGCATGAAAAAATTGCCACGGGTTCAAATGTAATAAACCGAAAAGTATAGCGGAACCGCTCCAAAGGGAAATAGTTTCGCAGCGGAAGTTTGAGTTCTTTTAAGTCCCCACCAGAGTAATATCGCGATGACTAATGAATTGACGATTCCGGTAATCGTAGGGTGATGTATCGGGGGCCAGTTAAACCAACTATTTAAGAGCCTCAAAAATAACGATAGAGCAATAGAAAGAGCAAGCGCTGCGACTAACAGCCACAACGCCTGACTGAAGGTCGGATAGTATTGCTTGCGCTCTACGTATTTTGTGCTCATCTTTCTTAGGAGTAATTAAAAATCGGCAATTTACTACTCAGGCATAAATAACCCAACGATCTTTGTGGGGAGATCGCCATAACGCACGCTTGACATATTCGCGATGATCGCCACCACAACCTGGGCGTCAGGGTATATTCTGAAAAAGGTGGTTCCTCCCACGGACCCGCCACCATGCCCAACCCAGTGACGCTGTTGTTCGTCAGTGCCGCTTCTCCAACCGATGCCATAGCCTGTCTTTTCACCGGAGGCCGTCTGCTGTGAAGTCCATAAAAGATGGACTGTTTCCTGTTTGAGCAGACCTGAAGACAGGAGGGCAAATCCGAAACGAATCAAATCTTCTGACGTGGATAGGAATCCCCCTCCCGCCCATTTATAGCTGTTGTCCACAGGCGGGGCATTGCGGAGTAACCCGTTTTGACGAACGTAGTAACGGGTTCGATTTGGGATAATGCTGGCGATCTGATCGGCCCCTGTGTGAGTCATTCCGATCGCCTTGAACACGTGCTTATCTATGTAACGGAGAAATTCCTCCCCCGACGCCGCTTCGACAACAGCGCTGATAAGGTTCCAGGCATAACTGGAGTAGGAAAATTTCGTGCCGGGAGGGTGCAATAACGTGTCGTTTTGAAAAATCACCAACCCTTCAACCACAGTCGCATAATGCTTCTGGCTTAGAAATTCTGCGCCTCGATAATGACGGATTCCGGCCAGGTGTCCGGCCAGCAAGCGTGTTGTGATGGTCCCCTTTTTTTTTGCCGGGAATGAAGGCACATACTGCTGAATAGGCGCATCCAAGTCGAGGCGCCCGTCCTCGTAAAGCTGAGCAACCGCCACTGCTGTTATCGGCTTGGCAACACTCCCGATGCGGAACCGGGTAATCGCCGGCCAGACCGGCACGCGCTGTTCTACGTCTGCATATCCGAAGCCTTCAGACCAGACGATGTGTCCTTTGACGCCCACGGAGACCGCCACGCCCGGGGTTCCGGTCTCCGCCAGGAATTTTTGAATCAACGCTGTCGCTTTCTCGACCGCCTGGCTGTGTTGGCCGGCCGAGACGGCGGGTAAAAACAACAGAAACAGAGCTAAAATTCGAACTGCAACTGAGTGTTTCATCATTCCTCCTTTGGCAATATTGAGTAGTGTCAAAAGCTCTTGAGTGTGATTAAAGCCTCTAAACTCTCTTTTTATAACTAACTCCTTGTCTTTCCTAGAAGCTTGGCCGGAAAATCCAAAATCACTTCCCGAAGGCGTCTCGCCGAGGGTTTTTGGGCACAGAGTCGGAGTAAAACTCGCTCGGTGGGGACACCTTCGCTAAGAAAATAGTCTTTTCGGCCAAGCTCCTAGGTCATCCCCTAACATTGCAGCGAATTCACAACTGACCAAGCCTATTTTTTACCCCCATTCATTTCCTTTTCGCGGTTCATTTCAACGATGTCCACGGTATCGGCGACATTTCCCAATAAGTGCTTGCAGAAGTAGTCGGCTCGCAGCCAGAAAAAATATTCGTTCATGTTGCCGAAACTGTGACGCTGGCCAGGAAAAACAAAAAAGTCAAACCGCTTGTTGGCCTTGATAAGAGCATTGGCCAGGGTTATGGTGTTTGCGGGGTGAACATTGTTGTCGATGTCGCCGGTGCAGATCAGTAGCCGGCCTTTCAGGTTTTTGGCGACCTCGGAGTTCTTGTCGATATCGTACTCGAATGTGACTTTGCCATCTTTGTCAACTACTTCTTTGACGCCGTGGTGCTTCTCGCTCCACCTCCGGTTGTAGATGTTATTCTCGTGATTGCCTGACGAAGAAACCGCGACTTTGAAAAAGTCGGGGTAAACCAGCATCGCCGCAGTAGACATAAAACCGCCGCCGGAATGACCGAAAATACCGACTTTATCGATATCAATATAAGGATGCCTGGCTGCCAACTGCTCGATAGTGGCTTTTTTGTCGGCCAGTCCGTAATCGCGTAAGTTGCCGTAACCGTAATTATGATACCACTTGGAACGGCTGGGATGTCCTCCTCGGTTACCGACAGTGATGACAATAAAGCCGAGCTGCGCGAGTCTGGCGGTACGATTCAGGTTGAGCTGTTCCGTTCCATCCCGTCGCCGGCTACCAAAAGACTTCTGCACTGCCTCGGTCTGAGGTCCCGGGTAGACATAGGCGATGATAGGATATTGCTTATTCTCGTCGAAATCGTAAGGCTTGTACATGACGCCATACAGGTCAGTAATGCCGTCATCGGCTTTAACCTTGAAAGGTTCGGGGAATTGAAACCCGGCTTCCATCAGCAAGGTGAGGTCCGCTGTTTCCAGGTCGAGAATCTTATTGCCAAAAGCATTCCGTAATTCTGATTTCGGAACGGTGTTGACTCGTGAGTAATTGTTGACAAAAAATCGCCTGGAATCGTTCATACTGACCGTATAATTGTAAGGACCGGGATTCAGTAATTTCAATCCGCTGCCGTCAAAGTTAATCCGGTAGAGATGCAAATAATAAGGATCTTCATCCTTTTCACGCGCGTTGGCTGTAAAATACAAAAGGCGATTGTTCGCATCGACACCTTGAATATTATCGCAATGGAACGGGCCCGATGTGATCTGGTTTTTCAGACGTCCCTCGCCATCGTAGAGGTAGAAATGCGCCCAGCCGTCTCTTTCAGACCAGTGTATAAGCTCCTGACCGTTATTGATCAGCCCCAGCCGCCGGGTTTCGACATAAGTGTTAAGCCTTTCTTCGATCAAAACCTTTACCTCGCCGGTTGCAGCGTCCGCTACGCACAGGTCAACCCGGCGTAGATCGCGGCTGGTACGGGTGAAATAGAGTTTATCCGGGGTTTCCGCTAGCCAAAGTCTCGGCTGGTTTTCGTCATCCCGGTTTTTCGCCAACGGCCGAGCTGTGAGGATGGATACCGTCTGGTCTGTGAATTGATCCGCTTTGATTTTTGTCTTTTCTTTTGTAGTGAGGTCGAAGACGAGAATTTCGCGCTGCGGCGACTCGCTCTCGCCCGGCATCTGGTATTTGTAGGTCTCTAACGTCGGTCTCGGCTTGGCCACGGAATTGATCACCCACAGGTCTTTGACTTTGCGGTTATCGGTCCGAATCATGGCAAACTTTTTCGAGTCGCGCGACCAGTTGATCCGAACCTCTTTACGTTTATCTTTGTTTTTTATTTTGTCGACATTGGTTTCACCGCGTTCTTGAGTCCCGTAACTGTAGTGTTCTTTACCATCTGTGGTCAACATGTGCTCGACGATAGTCGAGTCTTTGTCATCTTTTAGGGCCTTTTCGTAGTTGGCCTTGTCCATCCAGTATAAATTGAAATGCTTGGAGAAAACGATTGTTTGGCCGTCGGGAGAAATGGCAGCCCACTTCGGCTTTTCCTTGGGTTTTTCAAAATCCTCAAGCAGATCGAGTTTACCAGTTGTCAGGTGATACTCAAAAAAGAACACTTTTTTCTTGGCTTTTTTACCTTTGCCTTTATCCGAATCCTCGTGCTCTTTTTCTTCCCCCTCTTTTTTATCCTTTTTCCCCTCGTCTTGGGAACTCGTCACTTCAAACCGGATGGCGGTTTCGTTTTTGACAAATTTTATTTTATCGATAGGGAGATGTTTGGCGTCGTACGGATCTCTGGTTTTCCGGGTGAGATCGGCAGCCATCTTTACATTATCAAAAAGGGATCTCTTGGTTTTCTTACCCGGATCAACAATGTAAAAAGTTTTGCCCTCACTTGTTTCATAGCTGTACCAGAAACGATCGCTAAGTTTCAGCCAGTGCGGATCAACGGACATGCTGAAGACCATTTTCTTCAGTTTGGCCGGAGAAAATTTTGCCGCCAATTTGTAATTCGCTTTCACATCCGGCTTGTTTTGGGCAACTAAGCCGGCGGCGGGAAATAAATGAACCCATAGGATGGTTGCTGAAATAAGATAAAAATACTTTGTTCGATGAAAGTTGGATACGGTTTTTTTCTTCATTGTCTCTCCTCTCTCCCGTATTGTGTGATTTTCTGAGGGTTGTTCCGTTAGATCTAGTTCGATCCGTGTTACATAGAAGCTCAAATTTGAACAGAAAATAATACCGGGTGTAAACAAAATCAACGGAAATATTTAGATGGGTGTGTCTTGTCGCCGGCGAAATGAGAGATCGGTGGTTTTGCGAGGCACACATCCGATGGCCTGTCGAGTCCACGAGTTCATGGGTTCTGCTTCTTGCCAGGGACTTTCCTCCTGGCGGTCGTGGAGTTTGAGCTCGATATTTTCAAACCTCTGCTCGTCGGAGATTTGCAGCCCCGGGCACCGCCCGCCCTGTTGCATAAATTATTCCATGGGGCCCGCCAGCAGGCCCCGACTCTTCTTTGGATTTCAGATAACGAGCGTCAGTCAGGACATCCTCCACGCATCACGTCGTGGATCTATGTGCTAAGCGCTTTGGAAATGCCTGGCACGTTCTTGCAATCATACCACTACC
>JBHHWX010000120.1:0-13167 GCA_046756745.1 bacterium
AAACTTTGCCAAAAAAACACAATGTTGTCGGCTTGTAGTACGAAAACGGCTTCATCGGCTCCGCCTGCCTCCCCCGCCGAGGGTCGTTCATACATAAATTCAGTGTCTTTCAAAATCCGGGTGACTTGTATAAAAATAAGTCGAAAAAGTAAGCAAAATATCTAATAAAAAGGTTTTTTTTTAAGATCAATTTTCTTATATAGTGCCTGACTAAAATAACGTTTTTACAGTTAATGCGGGTCCGGGTTGTTGCCGGAAAACTTTTTGTAAAGGTTCCATTTTTGTGGTCTAAATTTCACATATGTTGGGTTAGTTTTTAGGAGGTTTACGTTGAAAGTTGGAATTCCAAAGGAAATCTCTGAGTTTGAAACTCGGGTTTCTATCGTGCCACCGATGGTTCCGCTCCTGACCAAAGAACAGCACGATGTTTTTGTCGAAACGGGCGCCGGAGCAAAGTCGTCTTTTGCTGATGCGCAGTATCAAGATGCAGGGGCAAAAATTGTAAAAGACACGAAAGAGCTTTACCGGACGGCTGACGTGATCATAAAATTTCAAGCTCCGCAGAAAAATACTGTTCTGGGTACGCACGAGGTGAACCTGATACAGGAAGGCGCTAAGCTGATCAGCTCACTCCCTCCGAGACTTCACCCGGAGATCATTCCGATGCTGCTCGAACGAAAAATAACCTGCTTCGGCATGGAATACGTTCCGCGGATCACAAAAGCGCAAAGTATGGATGTCCTGAGCTCGATGTCAACGGTCGCCGGTTATAAAGCCGTATTAGTGGCCGCGCATCATCTCGGGAAATTTTTTCCATTGTTGATGACCGCTGCCGGAACCATTCCTCCTGTGACAGTGTTGGTTTTGGGCGCTGGAGTCGCCGGTCTGCAAGCTATTGCAACCGCCAAGCGGCTCGGCGCGCGAGTCGAAGCCTTTGACCCGCGGCCTGCGGTGAAAGAGCAGGTGGAGAGTCTTGGGGCAAAATTTATCGAAATGGAAATGCCTGAGGATATCGAAACTTCCGGCGGCTACGCTAAAGAGCAATCGCAGGCTTTTTTGATAAAAGAGCAGGAAGCGATTGCCGAACGCCTGCCGAAAGTGGACGCGGTGATTACGACCGCGCAAATATTCGGAAAGAGCGCGCCGATTCTGATCACTACGCACATGGTGAAGAACATGCAGCCGGGTTCGGTGATTGTCGATCTGGCTGTTGCTGATGGCGGGAATTGTGAGCTGTCCGAACCCAACAAAGCGGTCGAGAAATATGGAGTGACGGTTTTTGGCGCGGTGAACATCGCCAGTACCCTGGCCGTACACGCGAGTCAAATGCATTCTAAAAACGTCACCAATCTCTTCAAGCATCTTTTTAAGGACCCGCAAGGATCATTAGATTTTGACGATGAAATCACCCGAAAAACCTGCCTTACTCACAACGGTGAAATCGTCAACGAGATGGTTCGAAAGACTTTAGCCTAGGAGAATTTCATGTCAGACGCCATTTTAATTTCGGTATATATTTTTGTTTTAGCGATTTTTATCGGCTTCGAAGTGATTACCAAAGTTCCACCGCTATTACACACGCCATTGATGTCGGGCTCAAATGCAATCTCGGGTATTACCGTGGTCGGGGCGCTGCTTGCCGCTGGCGCCGATAAAACATTCTTCTCAACTGTTCTCGGACTGTTTGCGGTTATCTTTGCTACGATCAATGTGGTGGGCGGATTCTTAGTCACGGATCGCATGTTAGAGATGTTTAAAAAAGATAAAGCTAAAAAACCGAGGAAGGAAAGTTAATGCCAACCGTCACAAATCTGGTTTATCTGTTCTCAGCCGTTTTATTTATTTTTGGGTTAAAAGATCTCAGCTCAGCTAAAACGGCGCGGCGCGGCAATGGGCTGGCCATGCTGGCTATGCTCGTCGCGGTCATCGTCACTCTGCTCGACAAACATATTCTCGACTTTACGTATATTATCTTCGGATTGCTTATCGGTTCGGCTATCGGCGCGGTGGTCGCTAAGAAAGTTGAGCTGACGTCCATTCCTCAAATGGTCGCTATTTTCAACGGTTTAGGCGGCGCTGCCTCTGCCCTGGTCGCTTGTGCGGAGTATTTCCCATCATCCGGCGCTGCCTACATGCAGGCAAATGTTGTGGCGACCATCTCCCTGAGTGTGCTCATCGGTGCGGTGACGTTTACCGGCAGCCTGATCGCTTTTGCCAAGCTGCAAGGCATCATGCGGGGCGCTCCAATCACCTTTCGCGGTCAGCATGTTGTCAACGCCGCCGCACTCATCGCTATTCTCATCCTGGCTGTGCTGTTCGCTCTGAATCCGACGAATGCTTTGCCTCTGGTGGGCATTATTCTTCTCGCCTCCGTGTTAGGTGTTCTTTCGGTCATCCCGATCGGCGGCGCGGATATGCCGGTGGTGATTTCCTTGCTCAACTCCTATTCCGGTTTAGCGGCCGCTGCAACTGGGTTTGTGATCTCCAATAATATTCTGATCATTAGCGGGGCTCTGGTCGGGGCGTCGGGGTTGATCTTAACGCAGATCATGTGTGTAGCGATGAATCGCTCACTGGCGAACGTGCTGTTCGCAGCCGTTGGCAGCGATGGCGGACCGGCTGTAAGCACCGGCGAACAAAAATCCGTTACCCGTTACACCGCCGAAGATGCCGTCATGATACTCGATACAGCCGAATCGGTCATAATTGTGCCAGGGTATGGACTCGCAGTGGCACAGGCACAGCACATCCTGCAAGAGTTGGCGCACATGCTGATGGACCAGGGGAAAGAGGTCAGATATGCTATTCATCCGGTCGCCGGCCGGATGCCCGGGCACATGAATGTGCTCTTGGCAGAGGCAAACGTGTCTTACGATTTGTTGTTCGAGATGGACGCCATCAATGACGATTTTCAAAACACCGATGTGGTTCTGGTTATCGGGGCGAACGACGTGATCAATCCGGCCGCCCGTTACAAGAAAGAGAGCGCTCTGTACGGCATGCCTATTTTGAACGTCGATCAAGCCCGCACGGTTATGATTGTGAAACGCAGCCTTTCGGTGGGATTTGCCGGCGAGGATAACGAGCTATTCTATGACGAAAAAGCGATGATGCTCTTCGGCGATGCGAAGAAGATGTTGACTGAAATTGTGCAGGTTTTAAAGAGCTGACCAAGGGCGGTTTTGATTACAATCAGTTCAACAGCGGGTAAAACAGTGACTTCCAAAGAATGTTTTCAGCCACGGATTTTCACTGGATAAACTCTAAATAATTTGCGCGATCAATAACCTGAAAACTGGCATCAGGATAACCTGTTTGCCAATCTTTGGGTACTTTTGCTCCTTTATTGTGCCATTTGATCTCAAAGCCCGAAAGTTTTCCCTTGCTTTCTTCGACCAGATCGATTTCCTTTTTATCGTAGGTGCGCCAGAAATACGAATTAGTGACTTCTCCCAGGTATTCCAGTTTTTTCATGCGCTCCGTGATCACGTAGTTTTCCCACAACGCTCCGAGATCGTCGCGCATATTTGGCGGATTAAAATTACCGATTAGGGCATTGCGAATACCATTATCAACAAAGAAAAACCGATGATTCTTGGTAATTTCTTTGCGCAAATTTCTACTGAAGCCTGACAGTCGATAAATGACAAAAACTTTTTCTAACAAATCTAAGTAACGTTCAACAGTATTTTTGCTCATTCCCAGGTTGGCCCCTAATTCACTAAGGGAGACGCCCTTGCCTATTTGAAACGCGAGCAACTGAAGCAGACGCGTGAGTTTGTTCGCATGACGAATCCCCTCGAGTTCAAGAATATCCTTATAAAGGTAAGAGCTTACCAGATCACGTAAGTATGCTTCACAACCAAGATTGTCACCCATAGTCACGACTTCAGGGTAGGAACCGTAAATAAGTCGGGACTCCAGTTTGGCTGCCGTTTCATGTCGAGCTTCGATTTGAGAAATTTCCATTTGGGCAAGCGGAAAGAGCTTGAGAACATATTTTCGTCCGGTCAAGGGCTCACCAACATCTTTGGCTAAATCAAACGACGAGGAGCCGGTTGCAATCACTTTGATATGAGGTAAGTGATCAACGATAAGTTTGAGATTTAGGCCAATCCGATCAACATATTGCGCTTCATCTATCACCAACAGCTTGTGATCACCGATGAAGTCTTTTAGTTGCTGAACTGATTGACTTTCCAAATATTGACGGATGACAATATCGTCTCCATTAACAAAGAGAATTCGCTCATCTTCAGCTTCGTTTTCTAAAAAGTTCTTTAACAACGTCGTTTTTCCGACTCGGCGTGCGCCATAAATGACGACGACTTTGCCGGGAGTAAGTCGTTTTCGTAAGTTTTCAATCTGTTTTTGCGGAATATACATGACTGATTTTTTCTAAATACCGTCAATCAACTGACCGAATTTAGCAAAATTTAGTCAAAATGCAACTGTTTTAGAAAGTATTTGCCTCCTGTGTGCAGCTTTACGTACACTCCCGTGGCTTCGATCTAGCCGGTTATTCAAAGCAATTGTTTTTTGGGTGAGCATATCAGACAAACATTCAATAAAATTTAACTTGCGAATCGTTTTGCTTTTTAATAGTTTAGAAAAAATACTCACCTTGATAAACTTCAATTGAAGTCTCTCGTACAGAGAACAGAACCATAAATTGTAAAGGAGTCCTACTGTGCTCGATTACAAAGATTTAGATCATTCAAAAACACCCAAAAAGCGGCTGCGATTTTATCGAAGACGTTCGCAGCAGAAAAAAACCTCAGGTCATGAAAATGGGTCACGCAGACGTGTGCTCGGAATCATCGTTCTGCTTTTTATCTTGCTGATGTTTATTCTGACCATTTATTGGGGGCAGGAACCGGACATGTTCAACGTTCGTCGATCTGCCGTAGCCCGGGTCGAGCTTGAAAATGACAACCTGGTCACCGGCACCGTCACCACGAACACGCTCATTCACGTGGCCAGCACCTTGCTGGATAAACCCGGTGGTTATTTGAGCAATGACGTTTTGCCTCCCAGCGTTCTCATGGACAATATTCCGAATTGGGAGTTTGGCGTCTTGGTGCAGGTGCGCGATTTCACGAAAATTCTGCGCAATGACATCAGCCGGGCTCAAACCCAGTCCAGGGAAAATCCGGATTTGGCCAAAGCCGAACCGCAGTTTAACGTGAACAGCAATTCATGGATTTTCCCGGCGGCGGAAAGTGAGTACCGCAAAGGCATTCAGGCGCTGGAGCGTTATCTGCAAGGTCTGGCAGAACCGGATAATCCGTCGACGCAATTTTTTTCCCGCGCTGATAATTTGAGCGATTGGCTGAAAATTGTCGCCAATCGTTTGGGCAGTCTGTCGCAGCGGTTGAGCGCCAGTGTGGGTCAGGAACGAATCAACACGGATTTGGCCGGCGATGCTGAGGCGAGGCAGTCCACGCCGCAGTCGAGTAAATTGACCATCAAGACGCCCTGGCTGGAGATCGATGATGTGTTCTACGAGGCGCGGGGCACGTGTTGGGCGCTCATTCATCTCTTTAAAGCGATTGAGGTTGATTTTAAACAAGTTCTGCAGAAGAAAAATGCCGTCAGGAGTTTGCAGCAAATCATCCGGGAATTGGAAGCCACACAGCGGACGGTTTGGAGTCCGTATGTTCTCAACGGCTCGGAATTTGGTTTTTTCCCGAATTATTCGCTGGTGATGTCCTCGTATATTTCGCGGGCGAACGCGGCGATTATCGATTTGCGGGGTCTGTTGTCACAGGGGTAGACTTGAAATCACAAATGGCAAAAGCCAAATAACAAATAAAACCCAATGCCCAATTTCCGAAATCTCAAACAAATACAAAGTTTTAAAAAAGGGGTGTTGTGGCTGTTGTTTTGTTCATTGGGATTTGTCGTTTGAGATTTATCCCCGACCAAAACATTCGGGGACAAGCTTGGGATTTCCGGCTTGTCCGGGTTAGGTTTGTCATTTGATTTTTACAACGAAGAACAACCCCGGTGGAGCTACTCTACCATTTTCTTAATGACCACGACCGTGCTGTCGTCTTCCCATTTGCTGTGGTTTCCAAATTCGTCTGCTTCATTGAAGATGATTTCCAATATCTCCTGGGCTTCTTTTTGCTGGTTTTTGACGACCAGTTGTTTGAGACGCTCAATATTGAATGTTTCCTCATCCTGATTTTCACGCTCAAAAATACCATCGCTGTAGAGGATCAAAACCGAACCGGGCTGCATGTGGGTGTAAGCACGGTGAAATGTAATTTCAGGGATGGCGCCCAGAATCAGACCTGTCGCTTTCAAATCGGAAATCTCTTTCCCTTTGACGACAAAAGGCGCCGGGTGCCCGGCATTAACAAAGATCAGATGGCCGTCTTTTTCGATTTCTCCATAGAATAACGAGACAAAACGTGAGGAATAGGTACTGCGATAAATAACTTGATTGAGCTTTTGCAGTGTGTAGACCATTTTCATATGCTTTTCCAGCCCCATGCGCAATCCGATGACGACGTCGCGTACCAGCAGCGCGGCGGATAAACCGTGTCCGCTGGCGTCGCCGACACATATGCCGAATATATCACCGTCGAATTCGTGAAAATCGTACAAATCGCCGCCGACGATTTCTGTCGGCTGTGATCGGGCCGCAATCTGAAAACCGGCAATCGTCGGGATATCCCCCGGTAGGAGACTTCTCTGAATTTGTGCGGCTTGTTGCAATTCCGTTTTCACCGCTTCCGAAAATAGACGATAGTTGATTGCCGTTCGAATGGCATTTAACGAAAACGTGACCTCTTCGCGAACCCAGCCTGATTTTAACTCGAATACCACAATCCAGCGTTGCTCAGGGCTGCGAATCACAATGGCCGCCGGAATCCCATAACCATCCCTTGCGCTCATTTCCGGCGCGATAGTTGTCTGACTTTCATCGTAGATATAGCTGCCGTGCTTCAGTACCTGCTGCACTTCGTCGGCTTTCAATGAGAGCCGTTCTACGAATTCATGCCCTTTGTTTTTCTCGAATGTGCGTATCAGCTTAAATGTATCCCCTCTATCTTCATAAAGCCGGAGCGAGCCAAAATGCAACGTCTTGCCGAATTTATTTTGGACTTCGCTGAGAATCGAGCATAAAAAATTTTTGCCGGTTTTTTTGAGACGGATTTCCTTGAGCAGCGTATCGAAATCGCGGTAGAATACTTTTGGTTCGATCATGTCATCCTTCTAAATTATTCCTTTTCCTTGGGGAAGTAAAAATTGAAAATCTTTTCAGCTATTGGCAGACATTTTTTGGCTGCATCCAATGCCTTTTTCGCATCTTGTTCGTCGTAAAGTTCCCACGGGACGACATACTCCGATTCCAATCCATAATCCGTTGTAAAATGTTCCTCGAAGCCTAGCTCATCAAATAAAGGCAAGATCGATTCCAAGTCCGCAAGTAAGCTCTCATCGATTTTTCCCTCATCGAGTAGTTTTTGGATGTCCTTGGTGGGTTCGTGCGTCCGTGGAGTTGGACCGAATATGGCTATAATGGTTTTGCCGGAATTTTCCACAGCTAACTGGGAATTATCAACACAAGACCGCCAACGGCCTGTTTCAAGATCTTGTTCAGCTTCTTTTAGGAAGCCTCTTGTAAGCCGTAACCTGTAAAATGCATCATCGCGATCCGTCATAGAAACCTTCCCAAGTTACTGACCAGCCTCTTGCTGGCTGCTTTTTCCATTCCCAGGCATGGTAGCCATTTCTTTCGACGCGAACTAATCCCGCTGCGTCAATAATCTCACGGATGCGAGCAAGTTTATTTGTCAGATAATTCTTGGTGTCGTACAAGACTTGACCGTCGAGACCCAAGTCCAAATACAGCGGTGGGAATCCACGTTCGAACTCCTCTGTAGTCTTGGCGTGAATGGAAATCCGGTAATCGAATTTCAAAAACAGGGCCTTTCGAATGTAGCGATTGCGATCGAACGGTCGCTTAGGTAAGTCTTCAGCTACCAGAAAGATATCGTAGTCGCTATCGGTTTTCGCCTCGCCTCGTGCCCGGGAACCGAAGAAAACCGCTGAGACTAGGTTCTCTCCGAAATAATCGAGCAAACAAGTAATTAATTTTTGTCTTAGCTTCGCTTCCATGCCACTAATATAGAGAATTCCCATAAAAAAAGGCAACAAAAAGTTGCCTTTTCTTCTTTTCTTGTGACGTGCAATCGTCTCGATTGCCTAACTCGTGTCTGAACGAAAACTCGAAAAACGCTCGATTTAAAGACCTCTTCGCGAAGGCGTCCTGCCGAGCTAAGCAGAAATGACCCCTCAGCCAGGAGGCCTTCGGGAAGATAAGGTCGTTTTCGTTCAATGACCAATAAAAATGCTTCAAACTTTGCAGTACGATTAATTTGCCCTTGACTTGCTTAAGTGTTCCTTTGTAATCTTACCAACAACTTTCGCAAGTATGAGCAGAGCAAGCAAATTCGGGAAGGCCATGAACGCATTGCCAATGTCACCGATTTTGACGATAACCTGGATGCCTTTTTCTGATGGCAGTGAGCCGAAAAACATGAGTGCGATAAAGGTAATGCGATATGCGGTTTTAATTTTTATGCCTGCCAGATATTCGACGCATTTCTCGCCGTAATAAGACCAACCGATGAGCGTCGAAATGCCAAAGAGCAGCGACGCCCCAACAACCACAATGCCGCTTCCAGGGATAACCGAGTTAAAAGCAAACATGGTCATATCGATACTTTGCAGAGCCCCTTCTGCTTTGTACAGAGGCCCCTGCAGATAAGCGCCAGTGACGGTAATCATGAGCGCCGTCAGCGAGCACACAACAATGGTATCGATAAAGGTTCCCATCATGGCAATTTGACCTTGATGGAAGGGGCTTTTTGTTTTGGCGGCGCCATGCGCAATCGGCGCACTTCCCAGACCGGATTCGTTGCTTAAAATCCCTCGAGCGACGCCGTATCGGATAGCCTGTTGAATCCCGATACCTACGGCGCCTCCCAGAGCAGCCTGTGGTGAAAAAGCGGAATGAAAAATAAGCGCAAGGGCGGACGGAACGTCGGTTATATGCCAGAGAATGATGATGATGGCGCCAGTGAAATAAAGCAGGATCATGGTTGGAACCAGTTTTTCAGCTACCAGAGCGATGCGCTTCACGCCGCCGATAATGACCAAGCCCACCAGGACAGCTATAATAGCCCCAACCGTCCCTTGTATTAACGTGGATTGGGTGGCGCCATCGATAATTCCGGCGTTGCTCAGTTGTTTGGCCACTGAGACGGCCATGGAATTGGTCTGGAACATATTACCCGTGCCGATCAGGCATGCAATGGCGCCGCAGACCGCGAAAAAAATACCCAGAGCGCGTCCGAACTTGCCGCCGATGCCGTACTCGCAATAATACATCGGTCCTCCTGACATGGAACCGTCTTCGGCAACTTTGCGGTACTTAACTCCGAGAACAGCCTCGGCATATTTTGTAGCCATACCAAAAGCGGCGGTGATCCACATCCAGAAGGCCGCGCCCGGCCCCCCAAGCGCAATAGCGCTGGCAACGCCGGCGATATTGCCATTGCCGACGGTTGCCGATAACGCTGTCATGAGCGCTTGAAAAGGCGTGATGTCACCCTCGGCCTTTTCCGGGTCATCCTTTTTGAAGGCGCCGCGGAAAACCATACCGCTTGCTTCTCTGAATTTTCGCAGTTGCATAAATCGGGTCACCAGCGTCAGAATGATGCCGGTTCCAAGCAGCAGAATAACCATGACCGGCAGACCCCCTAAAAATTCAGGTCCCCAGCCCCAGACATAATCATCCGCAATGATCGGGATCCATTCCTTTATCGTGTGCCACATAGAATTACTCCCTCCGTTTCAGTTTTGCTCAATTCAAAATTATTTTCATCAGCTTAAACGGCCGCAATGCTTTCTTTCTCTATTATTTTGGCAGCGCCCTCGCGTTCGATATGTACGGAAACATCCGCCTTGCCGTTATCCGAACCGTTGTAGAAAGGAGAATAAGGCTCAACTGTCTCAGGATCGCCATGGGTTTTGCTGATGTATTCGTGAAAATGTTTGTGCAGCGTCATGAATGAAGTCGCTTCCACAAACTTGCGGACAGAAAAATGTCCCCGGAAACTTTCCTTCAAGGTATTGAAAAAGAAATGCCGCCTCTTTTTGTCTTTTGTAAAAATAAAATGTTTGGCGATGTTGAATAAAACCTTAGGGGTTTTTGCGGTGGTAAAAGGATTGTTTTGTTTAAACCGGGTCAGTCCCGGGGTGAAATTCTGCATGGCCGTGACGATACGCTTCGAGTAGTTGTCATAAGCGTATAACGCCCGGATGAGCCAAGTATAGCCTTTTTGTATCTCCTCGATGGTCATCAGTTTCGGAATGAAATTGACGTCTGCTGCGCCGTGAGCTTTTTGTTCCTCGTAGTTGTATTCCAGTAAGCGGCCTTCGCGCTGCATGCGGTAATAAAGCGGCGTCGTTTCGATGGCGACTAAAATCCCGCTGGTCGTAAACGGAATACCGGCTTCCATGAGAAAGTCGAACTGTTCCTGAAAGATATCTGTGTCGTCGTTATCGAAGCCGACGATCATGCCGGCGATAACGAACATGTTGTAGGACTGGATTTTGTGTACATCGTCGACCATGGAGCCGTGGGTGTTTTGCCGTTTGTTGGTTTCCAGCAAACTTTCTTTGCGCGGCGATTCGATGCCCACGAAGATGGTCTCAAAATTTGCCGCCTGCATCAGACTCAGCAGGTCATCTTTGCCGGCGATATTGATGGTCGCCTCACAGGCAAAACTTATCGGGTAATTATTATCTTTACAGAAGTGAATCAATTCGTGGGTGAGCTCCTTGGCAAACTTGGTGTTGGCGATGTAGTTGGCGTCGCTGAAAGTAACATATTTCACGCCCAACTGGTTCAGCTTCTCCACTTCTGCCAGCACCTGTTCGACGCTTTTGGTGCGCGGAATCCGGCCGTCGGTGATGATGATATCGCAAAATTCGCAGTCGAAAGGGCAGCCGCGGGTGGTTTGGACATAATACGCCTGATATGCACTCGCATCCAATTTATCAAAGGCAGGAACCGGCGAATCCGCCATGTCGATCTTATCCACTTGCTGATAAAAATCTTTATGCTTGCCATTTTTAAAGTCGTTTAGAAACTCAGGCCAGATGTACTCACGTTCTCCTGAAACGACCGTATCCACATAGGGCCGGACGTTGTCGGGACAAAGGGAAGCGTACGGCCCGCCCAAAGCCACATGCTTGCCGCGCTTTTTGAATTCTGCGGCAATTTTATAGGCTCTCTGCGCTTGAACGTTAAAGGCCGTCAACGCGATGAGATCCGCATCGGTGTCGTAGTTAATGGGTTCTATCTCTGCATCGTAAACTTCGATTTCCCAATCCTCAGGGGTAAGGGCTATTGCAGTCGCAAGCCCCAGGGGCGCAAATGCCGTCTTGACTCCGGTGATCGGTCTGATTCCTCGAAAGCTCCACAATGTGTCTGGAAATTCGGGATGAATATAGGCTACTTTCATCGAGGCACCTATTGGTTTAGTTGAGATGACTATTTAATAAAACGTGTATTAAAAGAAAGAAGGGATTTGTTAACATGAGTTCATCAACTTAACAAAAAATTCAACTTTGTCAAGCAATTTTGTTCTAATTGTTTGAAATTTTAAAAATTTTGGTATGCTTTCTTTTCAGGCGAGGAAGGCCCCTTACACGTTTCCGGATTTCTATTTGTGGAACGAGTGGCAGCCTAACCAAGAATGAGGTATTACCGATCATGTATCGTATGACCCAGGAACAAATTGCCCAGAAACTTCAAACCACCAAATCAGTAATTTCCAGAATGGAGAACCATGCCACTGATATTCGCTTGTCTACTCTTGAAAAATTTGCCAAAGCTGTTGGTCGGCACATTCATGTAGCTTTGGTCTAATTCCCTCTTTATTTTTTGCGATTATTCATCTAACAATCCTCTGTGATTACAGGGGATTGTTATTTTCGCTCTTCTCGCACAACGCTGCGTCTAACCCGCCAAAGGGCGAGACCGCACCTTACTTACAATCTCCCAAAAAGCTTTGAGAAAGCATTCAACCAACTCAGAAAACCGGAGCCCTTTGGTCGGGTTGATTCGTTTGTTAGAAAAGAAGCACTTAGGTTATTTTTCTCCCACGTTGCCGCTTAATCTGGCCAAAAGACTTTCTATACCAGCAAAGTCTCACTGAATTGATAAAAGAAGGCTGCCTTGCCACAGTCGGTCTCACCGGATTATTTTCGAGAAGTTTTGATTAATCAAGAACCCAAATTCACTTGACTCTACTGGAATTCATCCAGATACTAGCTTGCCTCCTCGGGATCTTGCCCTGTAATTGTAGAGCGCTTTTTTCGGCGCTGCCAGAATGCGAACGGAATGAGAATCGCTGTGATAATCCAAGGGACAAACCAATACTTACCTCCCGATAAGACTATGAGAGCGACAAGCGCTATGGTTGCAACCTGGTAGCAAATTGCCCACAAAATCACCGAGCGTTTTTCCTTGGGACTTTTGGCGCTTCTTAGCCTTTCCAAGCTGGTACTAATTCCGCTCACAATAGCAATAATGCCACCTATTATCGCTCCGTCTATCATGAGTCTAATAAGAATCCGCTATTTTCATATTCTGTTTTTGGGATATTCGCAGTGCAAATATTCTATAGACACGGTGATATCTTTTTCGACCTTTATTCGCATCTTTCGGAAGGTATTATCAATATGATTTCTAACTCATATAACTGGAAAACTTTCCAGCTATTTTTATATTGACTCAATAAAGCATGGAAAAATACATTCATTTTTTCCACCAGGTATATTAAGATATTGTGTAACAGGGAATTGAAAGGAAATTAACAATTAGCAAAATGAAACGCAACCAAAAATTTGAACCAAACGGGGATGCCAGGCTCATGCACCAGGTCAAAGAAGTGTTGCGCTATTGTCGTTATGCCTACCGGGACGGAACAAATCTATTGTGACTGGATCATGCGTTATCTGAAATCAGTCGGGTCGTCTGACCGATTTCATGGCGACAATAAACATCTACGTGAGATAAGAAAACTAAGCTTCTTCCAAGACTTCGCTTGAAAGAAGTGGCTCCATTGGAGCAGTAGT
>JBHHWX010000121.1:0-12998 GCA_046756745.1 bacterium
GCATGCTCCAACCCTGGAAATCAGCAATGATGAGATGGTCAACTCCTCAATCGACCCGGCGAATTGGGATTTAGCGGTATTTCACGGCAAATCGAATCCGGCGACGGTTTCGTTCAAATGGAGCGCGACCGCCGATACCACGGGAATCGATCAAGGCGGGATCGCCGTCATGCTGGACTCGCCGGAAATCGCTGCAAACGGCTATCTGATCACCAGGCGAACGTTGAAAAATGAAATACGCCTCTGGAGGATCGTCAACGGCCAAAATCCCTCCGAACCGATCATTACGGCGCCTCTGCTCGCCAGACCCAATCCCGGTGAGGAATTGAGAATTGCGATTTCATCGGATCAAAACGGCAATCATTTTACGGTCTTCATCAACGGCCGGCAAGACGCGACGATCTCGGATTCCTCGTTTTTTATCGACCCGGCGAATATCGTGGAATGGTATACCGGGGTCATGTTAGCCGGAGGCAGGAACAACAACATCGATGATTTCAAAATTTTAACGACCGGCTTCCCGGTCAGCGTCGAGGATAACGAAACAAGCCCTCCGGGTGACTTTGTGCTGTCACAGAACTATCCCAATCCGTTTAATCCTGAGACCACCATTCGCTTTCAACTGCCAAAAACCGGTTTGGCCGCCTTAAAAGTCTACGATATTTTAGGCCGGGAAATTCGTGTTTTGGTGAACCGCGACTTGACAGCAGGCAGCCATTCGGTTCTCTGGGACGGTCGGGACCGCTCCGGCAGCCCGGTTGCCAGCGGGGTTTATTTTTATGAAATGCGGGCCGGTGATTTTAGGGAGGCGAAGCGGATGAGTTTGATTCGATAAGGATTGATACGCAATCTGCACAATTATTCGAACTTTCAGCTTGTCACAACCGACTCACGTATGTGCTCAATGAGAACGACATTTACCAAAGTCTCTACCGATATCCCCTGTGCATGTGCGCGCTGTATGAGTGTGTCTGCGACTTCAGGTAAAATAGCAACGCGAATGGCTCGCTTGTTGGGCGTCTCAAAGCGAAACCATTCACCGTCATCTTCCATGAATTCGGTAGTATCCAGGTTGTCCCAAAATGTAGCTTCATCCTCATAGGTTTTAAACTTTGGTACTTCCAGCTTCTTCATTTCCGTAGTCTCCTAAAGTTTCGTTTTTCACCGTAGCGTCAACACCTCCGCCTCCACAGCCGCATCCAAAAGCTTGACGACGTCTTCCAACGTGACCGTCCCGTAGTACCAGGAACCGGCGGCGAGAGCTTCGGCGCGCACGGATTTAAAGATATCGTAGTAGCTGCGACGGCCATCGACAAAATTGTACACCTCCGCGCGCATCAGGCCGTGCAGATTGGTGCTCACTCTCACTTTGTTGCGGTTAGTAAAGTAATCCTCCAGACTGGCGACATTGGCCGGAGTCTTCTTTGCCGCCGCGCGCTCCTCTTTTGACAGCCTGAGTGAAGAAGGTTGGCTGCCGTGCACCTGGCGGGTGTAGGTTTTTAAATCCGCCAGCATCTGCGTCTTCTTCTTTTCCATCCGTTCGATGAGGTTGCCGAGGATTTCAATTCCCTTGCGATTTTGCTTGGTGAATACAACAATAGAGTTCAGGGCGCGCACCTCCCGGTCGACGCCGCGGTCGATCAGAATATGGGCGTCTTTCCAACTCTCACGTGTGCCGTTTGCCGGCTGTTCGAGCAGGCTCATCGCCGCCTCGAGATCGTTTGCCAAACGCTTACTGCCTTGCGAGAAGGTTTCAGCAGCCAAAACCGGTACGTCCGCTGCTTCGGCAAAAGCCAGGTAATACGCGGTGGCGCCGATGAGAAAATTGTTGCGCTGCAGTTGCGTTTGGTCGATTTTATCGAGATCGTCGTCGGACGAATGGATAAAATCGTCGCCCCAATTTATCATGGCGACCGCCGGAACACCGATGGCGCCCTCGACAAAACACATGTGGTCGGAGGAATCGAAGTAAGGGACGAAAACCGCGTTGTAACCCGCGCGGCTGCCGCGCGTGGAGTAAATCGGCCGGGAATGAGGCCGGGGCAATCCACCCTGTCTGCCGGCCGCCAGGTAGGCGTTATTGGTTCGAATGAGAAAAGTCCCGATGCTTTCGTAGACCGCGTCCAAATAGGAGGTGCGGGAATGGGGCGCAAAAATGAGATGCTGCACCCGGCTGCCCAGAGACTGGTTCGCACCGGTCATATCTTGATGCACATTGGCCAGGAATTTTTTCGGCTCTTCGGGAAAATCCATGAAATAGCGGTATTCCGAATAGATTTCGTCGGTCCACCAAAAACGGATGTCGCGCAACGGTTGCGGCATTTTGCCCTCTGCGATCAACTTATTAAATGAGCGTGCGAGCTCGAGAAGATTGCCGCAGCCACTGCCGTCGTCGTTTGCCGAGCCTTGCTCTTCCTGCAGATGGGCCGTGAGCACGATCTGCTGGTCGTGATATTTCGAACCGCGGATCCAGCCTTCGACAAAACCGCTGCGCCCGGATGTTTCGGAAAACTCGGTGTCGACTTTGGCTTTCAGGACGATACGTCCGCCTGCGGTTTTTTTCCCGGTTGCAAAAATATCCTGCATCTCCTCGGTCGCGAGCACTTTCCGCAGCATCTCGCCTGTGCGCGCCGGCAGCGCAAATGCAAACGCCCCGGCCTTGCCCTCGGGAGGCGTACTCGGAATTCGCGTCCAGGCGATTTGATCCGGATAATCCATCATGGACTTGCTTTCCGAAGTCGGATAGGCCACAACGCCGACGGCCCCTTTTGCCCAAACAGCGTTTCTCACCGCCCGGCCCGGATTCGAATTTGTGAGCACAATGTTGCCAGCCACCAACGAAGAATCGATTTCGGCTTCGGTGGCGCCGCCTATCCAAACCAGCTCTGCGGTCACATCGGCGTCAAAACTGCCGTCAGACAGATAGAGCGCATGATCGCCGATATCCGCCAGTTTGACTGCTACCGGCTCGATCATCCAGAGCTCCGCCGAGACCGGGTTGTACGCTTTGCCGCGCAACGGCTGTTCGACGAAGCGTACGTCCTGTAATCCGGCTTCTTTAGCCGCCTGCACAACATAGTCAGCCGCCTTGAAGTAATCTTCAGAACCGGAATTACGGTGCCAATGACTGAGCCAGCGAATATGCTCGAAAGCGCGATCTCCGGAAATTTCGTTGGCCAGCATGCGGATTTCATCGTCGGAGAGAAAAGGAGTGCTTTGGGCGAAGCTCAGAGTCGGATGGAGCGCCACGTACACGAATACGACCAGTGCGTGAAACAGGAATGAAATTAATTTTTTCATGATGTGTCCTACGATTGTTAGTTTTTGGGGAAGTTCTGTGAAATATATGTATTCTGTTACTTTGTGTCAAGCGTCTTCGCAAACAAATGGAGGAGAAACCCATCCTCTTAGCGAAGGCGTCTCGCCGAGCGAATCATTCTCCTGACTTTGATATTTTTGAAGCGATTCGACATGACAGGACGTTTGGTCTCTTGATCACTACAGCGGGGGTCCGAGAAGTATTCTGGAAATCCGGTCGGAAAAATGACCTGAATGTCGTTCCGGTTTCGGAGACAGCCCAATACCGAAATCCCCCCGCGGCTGTGCTTCTCGCCAGAGGATTCCGGCACTTACGGCCGGAATGACAGGTCCATTTCCGACCGCGTTTCCAGAGCGCTCGGCGGGGACGCCTTCGCTAAGTGCTTGGGGCAGGCCTGCTTGAGCATGGGGGTGGTTGCTCTTTCAGTCACTCATTGTAACTGAAGCATTAGTTTCGAAGCCCCCGACCCGATAAAATCTTGCCATTGCAGGCGAAATTTTCTATATTGCGTATTATTGCGTAAAGAAATATTGATGACCAAGCGGAACGAAGTTGGAAAGAAAAGAATTATAATAACTCGTTGAACTCAGTTACGGTTAGACCGGCTTGGCGTATTAAGGCCCTGAGCGTTCCTTTTGCGATTTCTTTGTGATTAGGAACTGTCAAGCGCCTAAAAGGTGGGTTTACATTTCTTAAAATAATATGACTGCCGGTTTGATGGTCCACAAGGTAGCCCAACTTTTGCAAAGCTTTACATGTTCGCCTGCCAGATATTACCGGCAATTTACTCAAATTGTACCTCGACAATTTCCTCTTCGATTGGCGGCGGTATGGGTTCCTTATGTTGCTTCAAGCTTGTTAAATATCCTTGGATTGCGTCCTGAATATTTTGTAAGGCTTCTTTTCTTGTCAAACCCTGTGATACACATCCAGGAAGGTTTGGACATTCAGCAACAAATACACCCTCTTCGTCTTGCGCAATAATAATTCTAAATTTCATAACATAGTAACCTTTTCGCTATTATCAAATAGGGTTCAATTTACTTATTCGCTGCGGATTATTCAAGTCTTTTATGCCGCAAAAAATCCATTGGATTTTAACGATTGAGATGTTTAAATTCTTGCAGTGTCAAATGGGACAGAATGGATGAGCTGGTACAAAGACTGGTTCGGAGAAGATTACCTCATCGTTTATCCACATCGTGACGAAGCCGAAGCCAAGAGTCAAGTCGATTTCGTTGAAAAGATCCTCCCGATGAGGCCGGGACAGCGGATTCTGGATTTGGGCTGTGGCAGTGGCCGTCATGCCCACGAGTTAGCGGAACGCGGTTATCGCGTGACCTGTCTCGACCTTTCCTCCGTTCTCCTGAAGCTGGCAAAAACAAAAAGCGACGCCTCCTGCTGCACTCGTTTTGTAAAAGCGGACATGAGAAACATCCCTTTTAAACAGACGTTTGATTGCGTCGTGAGCTTTTTTACCACCTTCGGTTACTTTCAAACCGATGAAGAAAACCTGCAAACCTTGAAGAGCATTGACAGTGCGCTCAAATCCGGCGGCGGCTTCTTTTTGGATTATTTGAATAAAGATTTTGTGATCGACAATCTCGTTCCCTTTGATTCCCGGCGCCAAAGGGGTTTTGAAATCATTCAGGAACGCCAATACAACCGTGTTGACGAACGTGTTGAAAAAAAAATCCAACTTAGGAAAAATGGCGAAGTACGCGAATATTTCGAATCAGTACGGCTCTATACATTAGAAGAAATGAAGGCGCTGCTCGCGAAAACCGAGCTGCGGCTGGAACACATCTTAGGTGATTTTAACCGTAACCCCTTCTCAGCCGAAAGCCCCAGGCTGATCTTATCAGGAAGGAGAAATTAATATCGATGAAAAGACCGGTGAGTCAATTACCCGGAACCTCGCGCTTGGTTGCCGACTACTTTGATCATTTCGACCGGGTGGCTGAGTTTTACAGCGGCGACTACCGCGACCCAAAAAACTTGCTCGGCCGCGCCGGCCAGATCAAATCGCGGGATCTGCCGTTGGGCCGTTTGGCGCCGATTTTGAAGGAGCAAAACCAGCGTTTTGGCTGTGGCTCCCAGACTCTCGCAAAAATCGACTGGCTTTTGGACCGAAACGCCTGCGCCGTGGTCACCGGCCAACAAACAGGCCTTTTCGCCGGCCCGCTGTTCACCATTTACAAGGCGCTGACCGCGATCAAATTTGCCGACCGGCTGAGTCGAAATTGCGAAGGGTGTTACGTACCAATGTTTTGGCTCGCCTCGGACGATCACGATTTTCGCGAAGCCAACCATATCGTCATCCCCAACCGCACGAACGAGCCGGTAGAAATCGCTTACGAAGCGCACCCCACTGACTCGAGAATTCCGGTTTCCGAGATCCGGCTTACCGACGCAATCAGCCAGCTTCTTGAGCAGTTGGATGAGCACACCCATCCATCGGAATTCAAGGCGGATGTGCTGGCGCAGCTCGCCGACGCCTATCAACCGGGAACCGGCTTCGCTGCGGCTTTTGGAAGCTGGTTGACGACTCTCTTCAAGCCGTTTGGATTGATCCTCATCGACGCCAGCGATCCGCGCATGAAGACGCTTGGCAGGCCTGTTTTCGAAAAAGAAATCTCCGGGCAGTCGCCATCCACCACAGCGGCTTTGCTCGCTTCGAAAACCCTCGGCAAAGAGTATCACGCCCAGGTGCAGGTTCATCCGAACCGGCTCAATCTTTTTTATGTCGACAAAGGGCGCCACGCCATCGAATTTTCGGATGGGAGCTTTTCCATAAAAGACAGCGGACGCACGTTTAGCGAGCATGAGTTATTAACCGAGCTCGAGCAGCATCCCGAGCGATTTAGTCCGAATGTGTTGCTGCGTCCGCTTTACCAAGACGCGCTTCTGCCGACCATCGCTTATGTCGCCGGGCCGGCGGAATCGGCTTACTATGCTCAAATGAAAGGCATTTACGCTCATTTCGAGATACCGATGCCGGTTATTTTTCCGCGCAAAAGCTTAACCTTGCTGGAAAACAAAATCGAAAAAGTGTTAGATACCTACAACCTAAAGGTGCCGGATTTTTGGGGAAACGTGGATTCGGTCATCAGCCGTATCGCACAGGAGCAGTTACCGGAGTCGCTGGAACAGCAGGTTGCGGACGCTGCCCGCAAAGTGAACGAAAATCTCGAAACTCTGGGAAAAATTGTCGCACAATTTGAGCCGACCCTCATCAGCACCGTCGAAAAGACCAGAGGGAAAATGTCCGGGCAAATCGATATGCTGAGCAAAAAGATTGTGCAAGCGTATAAAAAGCGAAATGAGGTTATCGGCCGGCAGATTTATAAAGCCAAGAACAGCCTTTATCCCAACAACCATTTGCAAGAACGGGGGCTCAATATCGTGCCTTATTTAATCAAACACGGCTTTGGTTTTATCGATCAGTTGCACGAAGCGATAGATATTTCTCATTTCGATCATCAAATCATTCGAATTTGACCGGTTGCTGCAACAGGATTCCCGGATTGATGGATGCCTGGATTTTTGTGAAAGTCATTTACTATTGATTCAGGTCTCCAATAATCCATCGTGCCGCGCTCATCATCCTTGACCTTTAGAAAAGTTGTCACTATTCAGGCGTGAGAAGCTTCGGAGTGCAAAACTTTAGTTTTGCGCTGTTTCAATGAATGCTGCAACGCTAAAGCGTTGCACTCCAATGCCAAAGGCAGAATAGACTGAATAGTGGCAGAGGTTCGGTAAAAGCGACGAACCTGATTTTATATGAGAAACTTAAACATCGACACCGTGTCATGCTAACCGGACAAACGGTGGAATGGGAACGGATTGAGTTCCGTGAAGGCTGGCATCCGCAACGGGTCTTGAGAACCATCTGTGGTTTTGCTAACGATTTCAATAACTGGGGAGGCGGATACATTATTCTCGGCATTGCAGAATCCAATGGACTGCCTATTCTGCCGCCGAAAGGTTTGGCAATAAATTCCATCGACGCGATCCAACGCGAGTTAAACCTGCTCTGCAGAAAAATCCTGCCAAACTATTTTCCCCTGGTTGAACCGGTGCAATATCAGGACAAGTGGATTCTGGTGTTCTGGTGCCCAGGGGGAAGCAATCGCCCTGATAAGGCGCCCGACTCCTTCGGCGAGAATCCCCGCTATTTCTATTATATCCGCAGGTTTTCTTCGACCGTCAGACCCACAGTGGAGGAAGAGCGAGAACTGCTCGCCATGGCCAATCAAGTACCCTTTGACGACCAGGTAAACCAACGGGCGCGGTTAGCTGATTTTGATATCTCCTCGATAAGAGCCTATTTAAACGAAATCAAGAGCGATTTGGAAAGCGACATCCCAAACCTTGCGACTGGCGATCTGGCGCGCAGGATGAATCTTGCCGAAGGCCCGGATGAGAATCTTCTCCCCAAAAATATCGGGCTGTTGTTTTTTGGCAAAGATGTGCAGCGCTTTTTCCCGCAAGCCAAAATTGAAGTGGTGATCTTCGAAGATGAATTCGGTACCAGCTATACGGAAAAGATTTTCGAGGGGCAACTACACATTCTGTTACGCAGCGCTCTCACTTATTTGAAAGATATTGTAATTGAAGAAAAAGTGAAAAAAGTTCCCGACAGAGCCGAGGCGGACCGATTTTTTAGCTACCCCTATATCGCACTGGAAGAAGCCCTTTGCAATGCGGTTTACCATCGCGGGTATGACAACGATTCCACAATAGAAGTGCGTATTTACCCATCACGGATTGACATCATCAGCTTCCCTGGACCACTTCCGCCACTCGACAAAGAAAAACTGAAAAATAACCAGTTTGATGTTCGAAAATATAGAAACCGGCGTATCGGTGAATTCTTCAAAGAACTTCACCTGACCGAAGGCAGATCTACCGGCATTCCGACAATTCTTAAAGCCGTTGCCAAAAATGGCTCGCCGCTGCCCGTTTTCGAGACCGATGATGATAGAACGTATTTCAAAACTTCTTTCAAGATTCATCCGGAATTCTTGGGAACTGCAAAAGCCGAAGATGAAGCCTATGTTGAAGCCCAAGATGAGGCTAGCACTATGTTGGCACCAAGCTGGCACAAGGATACGAAATATGCTCAGCTCAAGGACTATATTCAGCAGACTTTGAATTTGAGCTTAGGACAGTTTGAAAAAGTTGTCCTAAGCTTGTCCTAAGCTTGTCCTAAGCTTGTCCTAAGTCTGTGCCGGCTCGTACAGCGGCTGTAATTCTATTGATTTCAAAAAAGCCTGTGGACTCGACTACGCTCATGAATATTCTCGGGCAAACAAACCGCACGCGCTTCAAGAAGAATTTTCTGGATCCTTTAATCGAAGCAGAATTGCTGGAGTACACAATCCCAGCTAAACCTAAAAGCCCAAAGCAGAGATACATAACAACCGGCAAGGGAAAAGAGTTGCTGGCTACGATGAAAGGATAAAGCCACTTGCTATGATAAAAAGATACGATGCCTACAAACCATCCGGCGTGGGGTGGATTGGGGAGATCCCGGAGCAGTGGGAAGTAAAGAAGTTGAAGTATGTCGCAAGTCTGCGGGAAGAGATGATAGAAGATGCTGATTTCAAAATAGCGGTGGAAGATATTCAAAGTGGAACTGGACATTTAAAGAATCAATGTATCCGACCCAATCCGTGACGTCAAGAACAATACGAGCAATTTCATCAATGAACACAATGGTGGAGCACTTCCGGCAAGTGACGGTGAAGAAGATCGGCGGCAAAGCAAAAGCGATGCCGACCGTTTGTATTTTGAACAGATAGAGCAGGCGCTCTACGAAAATGACGAACTAAAAATAAGGGCCAAGAACAATCCAATCGAAAACTTCAAATATGCTTTTTAAGAGGTTTTCATTCAAACTCTGATCGACAGGATGGATTCAAATCAGGAAATATTTAAGAAGATAATGGAAAATTCAGAGTTCAAGGAGGATGTTAAAGAATGGTTGACCAGGAAAATTTATCAGCGTTTTAATGCGGGCGAAAAATAGGTGTCCGGTAATAATAACGAAAGGATAGAAAAAAATTGAAACCCAACGAAGAAAAACAAAATGACGTCATCGTGATCGGCGGCGGGCCGGCCGGCGCAACGACCGCGGCTTTGCTCGCACAACAAAAGCATCAGGTTCTCCTGCTTGAACGGGAGCGTTTCCCACGCTTCAAGATCGGGGAGTCGCTCATGCCGGGAACCTACTGGACGCTGCAACGCCTCGGGATGCTCGAGAAGATGAAAAAAAGCTGGTTTCCTAAGAAATTCAGCGTGCAGTTTTATTCGAAATCTGGAAAAGCGTCCTCACCCTTTTATTTTTTCGAAAACGATCCCCATGAAAGCTCCAAAACGTGGCAGGTTCTGCGCAGCGAATTCGATCAGATGATGCTGGAAAATGCGGCGGAAAAAGGCGCTGAAACTCAACCCGGCGTTCAGGTTTTAGATGTTTTGTTCCGGAACAGCCGGGCTGTGGGCGTCAGGGCGAAGATGCCGGATAAATCCATCCAGGAGTTCGGAGCACAGGTCATCGTCGATGCATCCGGGCAAAGCGCGCTGATCTCCCGTACGCTTAACATCAGCAAAATGGAGTCGAAGCTGAAACAAGCCTCCATCTACACTCATTTCGAAAATGGCGTGCGCGATGAAGGCAACGACGAAGGCGCAACGATTATCTTCAATACCCGCAATGAGGATTCCTGGTTTTGGTATATCCCGCTGCCGGATAACGTTGTCAGCGTGGGTGTTGTCGGTTCATTGGACTATCTGCTTCAAAACAAGAAAGAGGCGCCACAAAAGATTTTCGAGGATGAGCTGGCCATCTGTCCAGCATTGCAGCCCCGGTTAGCACGGGCTGAACAGCTTTTCCCGGTGAAAACCACAAAAGATTTTTCTTACCGCTCCAGTCAAATCTCAGGCGACGGCTGGGTACTGGTAGGCGACGCTTACGGATTTCTGGATCCCATTTACTCGTCCGGAGTCTTTTTAGCTTTGAAATCCGGAGAATTGGCTGCCGACGCGATTCACCAGGCGTTTGAAAAAAACGATTTTTCACGTCAGCAATTGGGTGGGTTCGAAGCGGATTTCCTGAAAGGAATGAATGCCATTCGCAAGTTGATCTATGCGTTTTACAGCAAAAATTTTAGCTTTGGAAAATTTCTCAAAAAGTACCCGGATTACCGGGATGAAATTGTCGACATTCTCATCGGCAACATTTTCAACAAGGACGTCAATGGGCTTTTTGACGTGATGGCGGAGATGTGTGAGCTGCCTGAAGATTATGAGTTTGAGGGACCATGAATGGTGCGTGTTGATTTATAACTCAGATATTGAGAACCGAAAACCTTTACAAACAGAGCACGTTTTTCTCGCTCATAGAATTGAATAAAGACAAAACAATGGATGTCAAAATGATTAGAGTCAAAATAATTTCTATGCTTCCGCTGAAAGCTTAAAAAACTTGAATTATTTTTATATTGCATTATTCTGAAAGTTGTTTTATATTTTTTTGTTTCTCATGAGACGGAATAGACGGTAACCTTCAAAAACAGAAGGTCACCGCCGGGTTGTCACGAAGAACAGAGAGGATCATATATGCTCACTATTTCTTACACAAAAATGCAAAACAACATCGAAGCTATTCTGAAAAGACTCGATGACGACCGTATCGCTATTACTGTGACCCGAAAGGGTAAGTCTTTTATCATCATGTCCGCTGATGACTACACCTCACTTGAAGAAACACTTCACCTGCTACGGCCACCCAATAACGCAAACCTGCTAAAGCGAGCTGAAGACGATTTTCAGGAAGGTAAAAACTACCATGCGCACAACCTCATAGAGGAATGAAGGTACTGTTTCATGATAACGCATGGGAGGATTACCTCTACTGGCAACAAACGAATAAAAAAATCCTCAAACGTATCAATAACCTTATCAAAGATATCCAACGGCATCCTTTCGAAGGTATCGGTAAACCTGAATCATTAAAATTCGACTTATCCGGAAGGTGGTCACGTCGCATAGATCGAGAGCATCGGCTCGTTTATCGAGTTCAGGGAGACACCATTTTTATCCAACAATGTCGCCTGCATTACTAAAAACAGACCTCTTAAGAAAGTCATGAAAATAGCTTATATCGCAGCCGGCGCCGGCGGGATGTATTGCGGCAGTTGTATCCATGACAACACCTTAGCAGCAGCCTTACAAAGGGCAGGGCATGACGTCGCTTTAATCCCAACCTATACACCCATCCGGACGGATGAGACCAGCGTCAGCCTGGAGCGGGTTTTTTTCGGAGGCGCCGGGGTCTATTTACGGGCGAAATATCCTTTTTTTAAACATGCTCCTGGTTTTATCGATCATTTTCTTTCCAGCTCTTTTGTGATGAATTGGCTTTCAAAGCAGCGCTCGGTTACCAATGCGCGCGACCTCGGCAAACTGACGATTTCTATACTCAAGGGAGAACAAGGCGAACAACAAAAAGAGCTGCAAAACTTGATCGATTGGCTCAAATGTGATTATCAACCGGATATCGTTCATATTACGAATTCGATGTTGAGCAGCTTTGCCAGAGAAATAAAACAACAGCTCCGGGTACCTGTTATTTGTTCATTGCAAGGGGAGGATCTGTTTCTCGAAGATTTGGTCGAACCGTACAAGTCCCGGGCAAAAGCTCTACTCAAAGAACGGGTGTCGGACGTTGACAGCTTTGTCGCGACCAGCCGTTACTATGCCGACTTTATGGCCAAGTATTTGGGCGCGCCGGCCGAACAGATAAACGTTGTCCACCTGGGGCTTCATTTACAAGGACACGGTAATGGCGCGCTGCCGTACAAAAAAAAATCTTTTGTCATCGGTTATTTAGCCCGCGTTTGCCCGGAAAAAGGCTTACACATTTTGGTGGAGGCTTTTTACAAACTGCGGCAAAGTCTCCATTCAAAAATTCAGCTCAAAGTTGCCGGTTACCTCAGCAAAAAAGATGAACCGTATTTTGCTCAGATTCAGAAGCGTGTAGCTGAGTGGGGACTCGATGAAGATTTTGAATATATCGGTGAAGTGGATCGTTTGAGTAAAATTGTTTTTATGAACAGTTTAGACGTTTTTTCTGTCCCGACAGTTTATAAAGAATCGAAAGGGTTGTCTGTTCTGGAGGCAATGGCAAACGGAGTTCCGGTTGTTCAGCCCGATCACGGTCTTTTTACAGAAATCGTCGAGACGACTCAGGGCGGCATTTTGGTTAAGCCGGAATCCCCGGCAGCTTTGGCTGAAGGGATTCGAACATTATATGAAGAACGCAGTTTGCGTGAAAAACTCGGAAAACAGGGGAAACTGGCCGTGCATGAGAGATTCAGCGATAATGTCACTGCCGCGGCCATGTTACACGTCTATAAGAACGCGTTGGGCGCTTAAATTCTAAATTCGAATATCGAAATCCGAAACAAATTCAAAACTCGAAATTCAAATCAGTCGGGCGCATCTAACCGATGTTCATTATTTTCAACAGATGTTATGATGCGGAACGAAGGAATCGTGCTGGTCAAAACCGCTTAGTTAGATTTGCGATTGTCAAAGATTTGTTGTATATTGCTAGCCATAGCTATTAATATTGAATTTACTGTGGAGTTCCAAGACAATGATTGCAAATCAA
>JBHHWX010000122.1:0-12826 GCA_046756745.1 bacterium
TGTTGTCCCTTCATAAATTTTGCCATCATTATCAGAATCAGAAAAGATTTCGATGGTTGACTGAGGCGGCGCCGTACCAGACACCAGGCCCGAGATAACCGTGATGCCGGTGGGTGGGCTGATGTTTGCGTTGCCGCCGTCTCTGAGCAGAATGCCTTCCCCTAAATTACTGGTAATGAGGTTTTGTGTGATGGTATTTTGACGGCTGCTGTCTGTACCTACGAAAACACCTGAGAATTGATTAAATGCAATACTATTTGCAGGCCCGACAATGTTTTGTTTCGCGCCATAGTTCATTGAAATACCATGCGAGCGATTGCCCAGGTTTAGGGCGCCGCTGCTATCTGTCCCGATATAATTTCCTATGACCTGATTTTTGTTAGACATGATGATAATGCCTCGAACTTGATTGCCGCAAACCAGATTACCTTCGCCTGGTTGGAGTCCGCCGACGATGTTTTCATCGCCTACTTGCAGACTGATACCATCCCATTTATTCCCCAGAGCCACGGTACCGGTAACGTCGGCGCCGATGTAGTTGCCAATGATGATATTCTGACTACCCCGAATTCTGAGGCCATCGAAATTGCCCGAGATAATATTCCGTTCTCCGGGTTGGCTCCCACCGATGAGATTGTCATGTGCCTCTGAATAAATGCCGACGCCGACGCCGTCATTTTCCAGCTTGAATTTTCCTGTCACATCCGTCCCGATATAATTGCCCAAAACACGATTGCCATAAGCGCCAGCTCCATCCAGCACAACGCCTTCCATTTTGTTGCCCGAGATCAGATTGCGCAAGTCAGGCTCTGCACCGCCGATGGTATTATTGGCCGCATCCTGCACGAAAATCCCGAACCAATTCGGCACGCTGTCGGTGCCGGCTGCGTTTGTTCCGAGGTAATTGCCGGTAATCGTGTTCCGTCGGGCGTTTTCCCGGTTGATGAAGATACCGCTGTGAGTGCGGAAGCCATTGATTACCAGATGGTTGACCACGTTTCCTGCACTCTGGACGGTGAGACCGGAAGCAGCCGTGCCAGCGTTCTGACCGTTAATTATGATTTCCGGCCCATCCGGATTGCTGTCGCTGCCAATAAAAGCAGCCTGACTCGCGCCGTCTATCACAAGACCGGAATCGGAAATGGCTGGCAATTCAGTAGTTGGCTGGATTGTCCAGGTGCCAGTATCGTTATTGAACCCCACGTCGGTCTGCAAAATGTTAAAGAGAATAGTATCCGGTCCGGCTTCGACGTTGGCCAGGGTTATCGCTGCACGGAGAGAACCATCTCCGGAATCGTCGGTATTTGTTACCATAATTCCCGAAGGTTCAGCGCCGCCAGAACTGGCTGCCAGGGAAACCTGAGCAAACGCTCCGCTGCCAAAAGCGCCGTTCCCCTGTGCATAGGTCGGCACTGCATCAAGTTCATCATCTGTACTTTGGCTCCAAATTCGAAAGAACATGCTGTCGCCGACAGTATACCCGTCAACAACATTGGGAGTTTGTGAATCGTCGATCCAAGCCGTCACGGCCAGCGGTAGCGTGCCATTCCAGACCGAAGCGCCGACACAGAGATCGTCTGATGTGAACACTCCGATTTCATCTCCGACTGACAGATCCGCACCATCCAACGTTGCAGACGTCACCACGATGCTGTAGCTGTCCCCGGTGTTGGCAGTGAAGCTGAAATGCTGGGTTTGAGCAAACGCGAAGACGGGCAAAGCAACCAACATCGACAAATACAAGTACACTCTTTTCATCTTTCATTTCTCCTTATTGATTTGCAAACCCTCCAAGTTTTTGAAACCTGGAAGGTTAAGGTTCGTGAATCTGGCGAACGTTTAGAACTTCCGCAAGGGTTCGTGCGCGGTTATTTCCTCCTGCACCGACCGGATATACCAAAGTCGCACTCTTTTTCATGTAAACTTTGTACCCTTTTTGCAATTTCATCTTGCCCAGCGTATTGATGACGCCAGGAATGAAGAAATGGCCGGCGTCGTCTTTGACGATGTTCAAATCCGGCAGGATGGTTTGCAGCGCGGTTTCGGCGTCCAGGTCTGAGGCCGCCAAATACGAAATAAAATTCCAGCCGGCCGACAGGTCGATTGGAGTAAACGAAGGAACCCAACTGCCGGTAAATTCAAGTTGTTCCGCGCCATCAAAATAGACTTTATATCCTTGCAAGACATCAAGATTGCCGATCGAATTAACGACATTAGGAATGTAAAACTGACCGGCGCCGTTCACCGCGATGACCAGGTGCTGCATGCCGGCAAAAACCTGCTCCAGGGCCAGGTCATCAGGTTTAACATAAAGCGATATCCAGCTCCAACCGGGCGTGAAATTGAACGCCAATCGGGCGGTCGGCGGCCGCCAGCCCATAAAACCGGGATCGAGCAAAACCAGGCCATTGTTCGATTCTCCTATTGCAGAAGGTTGCCCCAGACAGTCGCGCAATTGGTAATTCTGTGAAGTGGATGGTTTCCCGGCCTGAGAAAACACATCAAAGACCATTGTAAAATTAGGGCTGGATTGAGCGTTTGCTGCTACCGCGTCCATGAAAATCATGATAATGGGGAACAACAAAACGGCTCTAATCCATTCTATATATTTCGTCATTTCTATTCTCCTTGAAGCTAATATTAACGATTCCCGTGAAAATAGCATTAATCACTAATTGAACGAAAACACCCTTTTTCCCATTGACATGCTCGCATGTTTTTAGCGGGTCTCCATATAAACAACAGCTTATGGATTCCCGATTAAAGCATTCGGGAATGACATTTATAAAGAAAGGAGTTTTTTATCGGACACTCATCACTTCTTCTCAACCTCAACCGGACGTGATTTCTCATAATCCACCGCCAATACCTCAGGCATGCCGTGTTCTTTCGGATAGAGATATCTCCCCAGTTCCGGACCAGACTTCACCTGTTCCACTGGAATGCGGTGGGCGTTGGCGAAGGCGTCGTTGCGAATGCCGGTCACCTGCCAGGAGACTTTCATCCCCGGCGCACCGCCGGCGATACGGAAATGATTACCTGAGATCTCTTCGGCGATATAGAGATTTGGCCCCGGCGCGCCAATCGCCGTAAGTTGGTAACGAGAATCTTTGTTCAGTGCATCAAACCACTCCGGCATCGTCACCACGGCTTCTCCATTGGCATCAAGGGTAACGTTGCCGTTGTAAATATTCATCATGTCGGGTGATTCCACGAAGGAGTGGTAGAGGTATTTGTTGGCCGGATCGAGCGGATGGTCGATCTTAAAGCTACCCCCGCCCTTTGAGAGCGTGCCTGTAACATTGACGTTGCCACTGAAATAGCCTGCCCACCCGCTGGTGCTTTTGCCCCATATCCCATAGGCAGCGCTACCGTTATTCGCTTCTCCAAGGACGCCAGTGCTATTGCTGCCACTGCTTGTGCCTTTTACGCCATACGCCGTTCCTCCACCGGAGGTGCTACCCTGAACACCATTTTGGGTGCTGCTTTGACCGGTCACGCCGTGGCCGTTGGTACTATTGCCGTAAACGCCGCTGCCGGATGAAGCATTGGTTTGCCCTTCAACCCCATTGCCATTTGTGCTGTTACCCCTCACACCACTGAAATTTGTCGATATCCCACGAACCCCGTCATTATTCGTGCTGCTACCCACAACACCCGGTTGATTAGATGACATGCCACTAACACCCACACCATTAGACCCACCGACACCGACAACTCCCTCAGCATTGGCGCCGACACCTTTGCCAAAAACCCCTTGGCCGGCGCTACCTGTAGCCTCACCGTATACGCCACTATCCTGACCGAATCCTTGCACGCCGTCTCCGCTGGCGCTTCTGCCGACGACGCCTGGACCTGAATTGTCACACTGTCCATACACACCAATACCGGTTCCATTCGTCTGACCACGCACACCATTGCCGCCACCTGTGTTTATTCCATAAACACCCGGACCGCTGCTCAGGTTCGTGACCTTCAAAATTGCGTCTGCCCAGGCATAACTCCCAGACCAATGTTCTCCCATGTGGTTGTGGGAGGACGAAGCAAAGTCCCCGGCATGTTTTCCATCCACCAGATCCGCATCGATACTGTTCCCGTGTCCCATCTTCAGACCGAGCGTGGTCGTTGGTCCGGTGGGACTGGTGACGTTCAGACCTGTGCCGACATTGATCTGCGAAATACCCGCAGCGCCCCCGCCATCATCGCTGCCGTCGGCAAAACCTGCCGGGATGTCTTTGATCTTGAACCAGCTCACTGGATCGCTGCTCTCATTGACGCTGCCGTCGTTGTTGTTCAAATGCTGTCCGGCAACCTTGTCGGTGTTTTCAGCCTTGAACGCATACCCCACACTGAAGATGCGCTTACGCGGCGTCATCTCCGGGTCGCTGCCTATTTTGACACCCAGGTACTTCTCATCACCCTCGAAAACATCTGGCGGAATGGGGATAACGCTCCCGAGCATTACACTGAAATAGCCGTTTTGAATCAGAACGCCATTTTGGGTTTCCATCCAAATTGCTACGACCGGATTACTGGCCGTATAAATCGCAAAAGTCATCGTCTGGACCGTATCGATCGGCGCTCCCGTCATGGGGTCATTTACGATTCCCTGATAATTGATAATGTGCGGTACCTGGGCCTGCAACCCGGCTGCGACTATGAGAATCCAGATGCAGGTGAGTGAATTCATTTTTGTTCTCATGTTAAATTCTTCCTCTAATTTTGAACGATTATTTGACGAACACAGCCTTGCGCGTAGCTGTATAACTTCCAGCCTGAATGCGATAGAGATAAACGCCCGAGGGAACAAATTTCCCTACGTGATCCTTGCCATCCCAGTGAACCGTATAAGACCCCGCCTCCTGCGTTTCATTTAACAGCATTCGTACTTGCTCACCCAAGAGATTATAGATTTTTAGGGTCAATCTTCCTGATTCCGGTAGTTGGTAAGAAATCACCGTACCGGCATTAAATGGGTTGGGATAATTTTGTCCCAGGGAAAAAGTCGTCGGCAAGGCTGGACTTGCCAATTCCACGACTGCAAATGCGTCTTCATCAAACCGGTCACTACCTGATGTAAAAACTGCATTCAGTTCCACTTCACGATTTTCTTCGGTATCCCAAAGCTTGAATTGCATCATTTCGCCATAACGGAATCCATCAACTACATCCGTGCGGTCATCGTCGGCCCAGGCGGAAATGCCAATGAGACCGGCGTCGTCCCAGACGCCAGCACCCACACAGAGGCCACCGGGTGTGAAAATGCCGATTTCGTCACCGGGTTTGAACCGCTGGCCGGTTGACTTCACCACCACGCTGAAACTCTCTCCCGTGCGCTGTCTGAACGCGAAATGTTTCGAGCTGATGCCGGGCGTGGTTAACCTGTTTGTATGGGTTTTCGCAAGCGAAGAACCTTGAGGATAGGTCAACGTGGCGTCGGCGTTGAGATAGAGTTTGTAACCTTTGCCGGGCGTCATATTCCCCAGGGAATTGATCACATTGGGAATAAAAAATTTGCCGGCGTCATTTTTAATGATGGCTAATTGAGAAACGACCGAGGCCAGCGCAGTTTCTGCCGACATGGCCGTAGAAGGCAGGTAACTCACAAAATTCCAGCCCGCTGTTAATGCGATGGGCGTGGTAGCCGTAACCGGTTTGCCTGTCACAGAAACCTGAGCCGGCGTACTGACGTAAATCTTGTAACCCTCCAGCGCACTCAAATTCCCAATGCTATTGATGACGTTCGGGATGTAAAACTGCCCGGCGTTGTTCACCACAATAACCAGATTGGCCATGCCCGCCATGACGCTTTCCATGGACTGGTTTTGCGGCTCTACATTAATAGACATCCAACTCCAGCCTTGCGTTAAAGCCAGAACTTGCGTCACTGATGTCACGGCCTCTAAAAGCGAAATGCGTGTAAAAGCCCCATCGCCGAAATTGCCGTTACCTGCGGAATAAGTCGGTGTTGCAGGATAATCATCCTGGGTTCCGGCGCTGGCGTCCCAAATCTTGAAAGACATTTTTTCGCCACTGTTGTAACCATCCACGTCGTTGGTCTGGCTGTTGTCTGCCCAGGCGGTCAAGGCGAGTGGCGTGGCGCCATCCCAGACCGCCGCGCCCACACAGAGACCTGACGGCGTAAAAACGCCTATTTCGTCGCCGTTTGTCAATTGATTGCCATCGAGGGTTGCGTTATCGATGACCACGCTATAGCTTTCGCCGGTGTTGGACGCGAAAGTGAAATGCGTAGGGCCGAGCATCATGGCAAATTCCGACAGATGACTGACAGTACCGCAAATGATGTTGTTCTGCGTGTCCAGCGATGTCGTGATGTCTTTCCACTTTCCGGTCGTCGTTTCATAGACATAAAACCGCAATTTCGATTCTTCGATGGGTGTTAAAGAAGAGTCATCATATTTGATACAGATTTTGATATTACCGGTGAATGCGGCTGTCGTTGTGATATTATAGTATTTGGGCGCACCCGCCGGAAAAATCAAGAAACCATTCGGCGGTGGAGAGCCTGTCTGGGTAACATTCACTGTGGTATTGCCCGCACCGGCGACATCGTCAAATGTGAGGTCGATACCATTTCCTAAACCGACATGGACATTTTTGCCGGCGGGTGTATTCCCGGATGCACTTATTGTAAACGTCGAGTTGCTGATATCGAATGGATTTCCATCGCTCGCATCAGAGATGATAACGACGCAGTTGGAGGAAGGCGTGTTTGGAATAGTCCAAAGATAGGAACCATCGTTTGCCGTGGAACTCACGACCTCGAGATGACTGGCATTCCCATCGATCGAATATTCAATATGAACGGGAGCCGTGAAATTTGAACTTGTCCATTTTATTTCTTGCTGGGCGCCAACCTGCCAGTTTTCGCCGCCATTTGGTGTAACCAGGGTTAATTTTTCCGCAGGCGCAGTGATTTCAAAGATAGCATCGCTGACATCTGTTAGACCTGAAACGGAAATCCTGACCAAGCATTGATTTGAGGGCGAGTTCGGTACAGTCCAGTTATGAGTATTGGCACCGTCCGTGTTTGTATGAAAGGCTATGAAGGTATAGGCCGCGCCATTGTTTGTTGAGTATTCAATTTTAACATCAAAATTACCGATGCCATTGCTCTGCCATTTAATTTGCTGCTGCGACCCCACCTGCCATTTTTCACCGCCATTGGGTGCGGTGAGTTGAAGCGTCTTGGCAGGTGTGGTGTTGAATAGGTTTCCGTACAAGTCGATATCGGTGGTTGCAAAATTACGCGCATCCTCCCAGACCACCAGGGCATTTGCATTTTTTGTGCTGGCGGCGATGGCCGGCGCTTTCGGATCTTCGTTGCCTGTTACAGCCGAAAGTACGATATTGGCGGGTGGTGGGATCGTTGGTGAGTCCACCGCATTTGCCCGAATATGATTGACTTTGGTAGCGTTATTCGGGTCTGTCGACGGCGTTTCGCGCCAGGCGATCATAAACTTATCTGCAACGGTGTTGTAAGCAACCACCGGCCTCCAGGTGTCAGCATGACTCGGGGTTGCCCAATGAAACGGAATGCGTGAGACCGGAAAAACCGTATTGGAAACGCCCCCGTGAGCATCGAATTCAACTGGTGTCGAGTTGACAATGCCAGCCCAGATGCCGGTCCACTCCACATTGTTGACATTCTGATCAATGTCACCCCAGACAACCATAAAAACATCCTCACCTTCCCAGTTGCCAAAAGCGACATCGACGTTGTGCGCAATACCGACTTTGGACTGCTGAAATGGCACATGGTCATCAACGATGGCGCCCCCTTGTTGCGAGTCGATAACCTTAGACACAATGACCCCGTTGTGATCCAGCATGGTCAGATCATCCGGCGCCTGGATGGCCAGCAAAAAACGACCCTTAGGTGTTTGCGGAGCAGTGATCGGTGCATAGGCGATAGCATAGTTCGATCCGTCGTCGCACGGTCCATATCCTTGGTCGCGTATCACGTTGATGTTTCCACCGGGCTGGCCATTCGCAGCAACTCTTAATGAGTGGACTTTGATATTACACAGGCTGAAACCAGCGTCGTAAAGAGTGGTCGCGATGAGAAGATAGCTGTTGTCCAGAGAGTTGTAGACAATTGTTGGCCAAATCGCATTGTTCATGCTCATGAGCGATGTCCATGCGCCTTCCAGTGTGCCGGTATTTCCCACTCGTTGCGCCTCAACAACGCCGAATGCGGCGGCGGTAACCAAATATTCATTTGTTTGTGAATTGTAGGCCACCGAGGGGTAGACTCCAAGCGGAAAAACCGTAAAAGGGCTGCCGATAAATCCACTTCCATCCCCTTTTACCCTCTGTGCCATTATCGGCAACGTAGCGCTTCCCGGTGGTGTGTATTCTGTCCAGACGACAAGATATTCATCATTAGTGGAATTATAAGCAATCGCTGCTTCGCGGTCTTTGTTGCTGCTGGTTCGAATCGGCGTTTCGGCAAACAGGACGAACGTAAGTGTGAGAACTAATCCAACGACCAACATGTTGATATACGTTTTCATGGTACCTCCTCATTATCAAAGAGAAAAAGAGAGTTTTTTAGTATCTTTTCAGTAAGTTTATAGAAAAAAATCAGAGTTACTTTTAATACGAAGCCCGTGCAAGAATTACATAAAACTTCATGCAGAAAATTCCATTGCTTTTCGTTGTCGCAACACGTACATTTTGGAAAAAATATTTTATGTAATTTGGCTGGCGGTTTCGTAGTAGAGAGGAAAGCAGACCTTGGATAACAGTAACATCGTTGAAGGTGATAATGCAGCCATTCGGCGCTATCTCGAAAGCGAGGATGTCGCGTATCTGGGAAAGCTCTATGAAACTCATAAAAATATTATTTTTTTTCACTGTTTGAAAATGATTGGCAATAAAGAGGATGCAAAGGACCTGGCCAGCGAGACTTTCATCAGAGCATTCAAGAATATGGATAGATTCGAAATCGGATCACCGTTTTCGCCCTGGCTATGCCGAATCGCCACAAATCTGTGTATCGACTTTTTGCGCAAGAAGAGTCGCTACACATATCAGCCCTATGAGGAAAATACTCTTTTTGAATCGCAGGAGAAGGACGCCGGAAAGGAACAATACAGTGAAGACTCTCAGAATATCCTGGCTGCAATCAGAATGTTAAAGCCTGTACAGAGAAGGTGTTTTTGCCTGTTTTATGTTCACGATCTATCTTACAAAGCAATCTCGGAACTCACCGGCTATTCTCCCAGCGAAGTCCGTTCCTATATCCAAAATGGCCGAAGAAATTTCAAACTTTTCATGGAGAAAGATGAGTCATTATAAGGATAACTCCGATTCCATCGACCGCTACGAGCGCCGACTGCGGAAGCTGCGATCAAGCCAGTCGTGCCCGTCTGCGGAAAAATTGGGGATCTATGTCAACAACAAGTTGGGGGACCGGGAGACAAAGAATTTGAATGAACACTTTGACCTGTGCCCGGCATGCCTGGACGCTGTGCGGCAGTTACAAAAAAACCGGGAGCAGGAATTAGATGCAGCAAAGCCGCCGCAGAGCTGGCCAACACTGGAAAAGAAGATGGACGAAAAGGTTTATGCTTTTCTGGAGTCCCTGCAGCCCGCACAGTCTGCACCGGATCTGGCCCTTAATGCCGCCGGGTCGCTTTCACGAGTCACAACATTTGTCGCCAGACTCCTGACGCCGCGGAAATTTGCCTATGCCGGTCTCGCGGCAGCGCTGATCATCACATCGTTGTACGCTTTCGCTTTCTTAAGCCGCGCCGAGACTTTTCAACTAGCACAAATTCAGCTCGAGCTGAAGAGCTCTTCACGCGGCACATCCGACCGGGAAGATTTTTTCAATAAAGGACTGACGCTCTTCGAAGAGGGCGATTTCGAGCCGGCTATTCAAAACTTTGAAATCTACCGAAAGGAGCACGCCAATCATTATGCGGTGCACTTCTACCTCGGCGTTGCGCACCTGGCAAGAGCGGAAAGAGCGTTTCTGGGTCTTCCCTATCGCTTCGACCCCGGCGATGTGAGCGCCGGCATCGCCTATCTTCAGCAAGCGATGGTTCTGACTAACAACAACGCATTTTACCTCGAGGATTGTTTGTGGTATTTAGGAAAGGCGCATCTGATGTTAAAGGATACCAATGCAGCAACACAGTACTTTAAGCAGTTGCGGTTTTTGGAGGTTCCGGGTTTGATGCGTAAAGCGAAGGCACGGAAGGTGTTGGCGGAAATTGCTCAATTTGAATAATATGTAAAGCGGAAAATTAGCGATAACCCCGCAGGATAAATGCTCCCCAATAAAACGGATTCTTCCGCCAGTTTTGCAAATGGATGAGTTTGACTTTTGCTTGTTGCAAAGCTCGTGTTTTCGTCATGCCCGCCTTGAGGTTTACATAGAATGATTTCATCAGATCAGCCGTCGATTCATCGTTGACCGGCCAAAGACTGACGATTAAATTGTCCGCGCCAGCGTACAGGAAAGCCCGGCTCATACCGATGAGGCCTTCGCCGCGGCTGAGTTTTCCGAGACCGGTGCTGCAGCCGCTCAGCACGACCAAGTCTGCCTGAAGGTTCAAATTAAAGACCTCGTAAGTTTGCAAAAAGCCGTCTTCTTTTTGAGATTTCTGTTGTGACAAAACGATTTTCGAATACATCGGCTGCTGGTCATTGGCCAGGTTGTGGGTAGCGAGATGGATATATCGATAGTCAGATGCGGTCTGCTTGAATCTCGACTCGGTGGCCTCGTCCTGCACGAACACCGCGGCATTGGTGAAATTTTCAGCGATGGCCCTCACTTCTCGTTCTGCAAACGGCAGAGGTTTGAACTGCTCGTCGCGCAGCACGGATTTATACGGAAACAGGGACTGCACCCAATCGACGATACCCCGATCTTGCTTACCTCTAAAATCCGGGTTTCCAAAGGCCAAAAGGCTTTCAGATACATGCTTTTCTTTACGATCCTGGACTTGCAGAAGGCTGGCTGATGACGTATATAAAATTGGGTGCGCTTCAGCTAAATAAGAGACCGTCTCTCCTCTACGGTTGGTTACCAGAACTTCAAAGGGGAAGTAGTAGAGAAGATCATCCGGGACGATAATGAGCTCCATGTCTGCCTGTAAGATTTTCCCCAGTGGTTGTTCGACAAGGGTCCGATACAATTCGTGGAGTAAATCAACTTTCATATCCGCCCACCGGTGATCGATGACCGAGTCGGTTGCCTCTTTGGTCTTTCCGAACAACGGACTTATTCTCGCCAATTTCTCCGCAAGCTCTTGCTTTGACAGGTCGATGGCCTTGAACAGAAATCGATCCCTCGTGACGGCCCACAGATAAAGCGTCTCCTCACCCGCGAGAAACTCCAGCAGCAGTTGGTTACTCGCCAGAACATCGTACTGAAGTTGTGCGACCGTGAAGATCTGCGCATTGGCGAGACGATGAAACTCAGGATAAAGGTCCTTGATCTCATCGAAAATTTTTGCATTTTCATGCTGCAGCTCGGCGAGACGAGTTTTCAGGTTTAAAATAGCCCGGCGATCCAGATCTTTTTCTGGCCTTGCCAACTGCTGCGATATTTCCAGATGAGCATCTTCAAGCTCCCGCCTGTTACGCCGGTAGTGTTGTTTCAGTCCCGGTTGAACATCTCTTAAATAATCAAAAACTTTATCCTGCTTCAAAAGATCCAACAGGATCGTTGCCTTTGCTCTCTGCGCAGTGGCAAAAGCCTGTTGAGCGTAGCCTTTTCGGGGCGCGTCTTGGTGCAGCGAATACAGAACGTCAACCATGCCGGTGTAGACGCTTAACTTGTCGAAAAAAAATCCGGTTTCATCTTCAGCGATTTTGAAGTTTCCCTTGATATATTCAATGTGCCGGATGGCATTGGTATAACTTTCGAGCGCTTTCACAGCGCTTCCCTGCCTTTTATGCACCACAGCCAGGCCTGCCTCCGCTTGCCACTGTAATTTCGGATCTTCTGTCTTTTCGCCAAAACGGAGAACTTTCGTAAACGCGTCGTTTGCCTCATGATATTTTGCAGTGGTAAGGTACAAATCGCCCAAACTCAACAAAGTCTCCATTTTTACTCCTTCTTTCCAGAGTTGGGGATTGGTCTTCAAGGCATTCTTATAATAATCCAATGCATGTCTGTACTCGCCTTTAGACTTGTAAACATCGCCAATCGCGGTCAATGTACTGCTGACCTGATGCGCTTCGGTAGTGAGCTCAATGAGGATCTGCAGCGATTGTTGCAAGGACGCGAGTGCTTCTGAATGTTCACCCAGCTCTTTTAAGATCATGCCTTTGACGCGGAGATAGGTGGCCAACGGTTTTTGCCATCCCTCGCCCATTTCAGAAAATTCTTTTATTGCCAGCTCAGCAAAAACGAGCGCTTTGTGGGGGTTGCCCAATTTGAGATAAGCGCTGGCAATGTTCCCGGTGCAAACGGCTTCTCCTCCGGCGTTCCCAAGTCGCCGATAGATGTTTTTTGCCTGATAATAGTGATTCAAGCCGGCCGAGTAGTCGCCAAGCATCATGTGCATGATACCTATATAAGCGAGATTGGAAGCCTGGCTATCGACATCGCCGAGTTCAACATCTAAATCAAGAGCTTGTTGCGCGTACCGGATCGCCTGCGGATAGCTCTCCAGGTACCAGTGGATTCGGGCCAACGAGTTCAAGCTCCTGCTCTGTTTCTTCTGATCGCCAATCTTTTCCGCGAGGAAGACGGCATGTCTGAGTTCAGCCACCGCATGGGCAAAATCACCCAACTTATTGGTAATGAAGCCGTTCAGATCCAGGAAATCAATTTCGTTTTCAA
>JBHHWX010000123.1:0-12693 GCA_046756745.1 bacterium
AGCAAGCTTGTTGTGACTTATCGAGTCATGGGTCAGTGGCGGGGGGGGGTGTAATGCAGGCATCTTGCCTGCAGGCTGGAAGCCTGCGATCCATTTTCCCAGTAAGTGAGGTCTTACTTCTCGACTGGAATTCCGGTCAGCTCCTCAATTCCTTACAGGATCTCAATATCTCAGTAAAATCCTCAGCAGAAACCGGCCGGCTAAAATAAAATCCCTGAATTTCATCACATTTTAACGACCGCAAGTAGATTAACTGTTCCGGTTTTTCAACGCCTTCGGCAAGAACCTTCAATTTTAAGCGATGCGCCATGGTCACAATTGCAGAGACGATAGCCCAATCATCATGATGTGAGTGTAAGCCATTCACAAATGAACGATCGATTTTTAAAATATCCAATGGGAATCGTTTCAAATAACTCAACGATGCGTATCCCGTTCCAAAATCATCGATAGCCATTTGAACGCCCATTTCCTTTAGCATCTTTATGGTAGAAATAGTGTATTCAACATTCTGCATGGCGCTGCTCTCGGTAATTTCCAAAACCAAATGCTCTGGATCCAACCCGGTATCTAAGAGAACTTGACGAACGGTATCTTTTAGTTTCATGACCCGGAATTGTCGCGCCGAGAGGTTGACACACATTCTCAGTGGATGGAATCCGCTGTTTTGCCAGTGTTTATTTTGAAGACACGCGACCATCAATACCCATTCGCCTAACGGCACGATAAGTCCGCTCTCCTCCGCGAGAGAAATGAATTTCGATGGCGGCAACAAACCGAGCTCCGGATGGCGCCAGCGCACGAGAGCTTCTACGCCGACGATCCGGTTTGTATGCAAGTCAACTTGGGGTTGATAATACAGAACCAGATCTTCCTTCTCGATAGCTTTTCGCAGGCTGATTTCCAGCTCCCATCTCTCAAACGCCAGGGAATCCACAGACTCATTATAGAACTGATAAATGTTATTGCCTTCTTTTTTGGCGCGATACATGGCGATGTCGGCATTTTTTATCAGCGTTGTGAGGAACGAGCCATCATCCGGGAACAAGCTAATACCGACGCTCGCCGTCATCTCTATTTCGTTGCCCTCAACGACGAACGGTTTGGATAACCTATCGAGGATCTTTCTTGCAACTTTGGCTGCGTCCTGCATATGTGTGATCTGTTCTAAGACAATCGTAAATTCATCGCCGCCGACTCTGGCTACGGAATCGCTCTCCCGAATGCTTTTCCGCAGACGCTTTGCCACCTGACGCAAAAGGAGGTCTCCTGCGGTATGACCGAGTGAATCGTTGATCGGTTTAAACCGATCCAAATCTAAAAATAAAACGGCCACCCTTTGACTATTTCTTTTGGCTTTCAGGATAGCCTGTTTAAGCCGATCGTGAAAAAGTTCGCGATTAGGAAGATTGGTGAGCTTGTCGTGATACGCCATGTACCGGTCTATTTCCCGGGCTTTGTTGAGTTGTAACAACAACCGGTTGCGTTCGATGGCGTAGCGAATAGAACGCACCAGCACCTCACTATCAACCTGACCTTTGACTAAATAATCTTGCGCCCCTTTCTGTACAGCCTTAACAGCTAAGTCACTATCATAATTACCGGTGAGCACGATGGTTGGAATCCCCTCAGAATAATTTTTGATTTTCTCAAAAGTCGCGAGACCGCGGCTACAAGGCAAGCTGAGATCTAACAGAATCACATCGATGACCCGTTTGCTCAATAACTCAATCCCGCCTTGAACTCCGGAAGCGAGTTGTAAATGAAAAGAATGTTCTTGGTGTAATAATTCACGAAGCCTCTTAACATCTTCAGGGTCGTCTTCGATAAGCAGTACTCTGATAGGATTCTTTCTCATAGCCTCTTGCCGTGCGGTAACTTCACTGTGGGGGAGACCGGGAAATCCGGAATCCTTAAGCGATTTAAATATATCGTCAGATTGCTGCATGTGCTTGAAAGCCAAGTACGCGGAAGTTGAATATATTTATCTGATTATATTAAAGGTAAGCTTGATATTCGTTCATCTTTTTTAAATAAGTGCAACAACTTGAACGGATCATAAACTAACTCCGGCAAGAAGACGAAATAAAAAGATAGCTCATATGAGTCGTTGTATTCCTTAAATTTTCAAATGTTTACATTAAATGCCCGTGTCAGAGAAAAAACATGATAACACCCATTCTCAGAAGACTTTCAAGAGTGGTGGCAATAACAACCTGCGCCTGTGCTTGTTGTCAGAAAAAGATGATGATATATTTTATCTATTCATGAAAAATTTTGCCAGAGTCTCTTACAATGATAAATTAAACCTGACCTGCGACCTTGAAGCCGCACATTTCATAATCTTGTACATAAAAAATGAAGAATGGGGAGCTCAAATGCTCAAGTCAATAAAATCACAACCCAAGCATTTTCTCAAGCCATTATTTCTCATCTATGAGCGCCCGGTTTATGATTTGGTCAATCTTGTAGACGACAGCATTGTTTGGCCGGTTTCACCGGTAACCTTAAGCGAAAGAATAGAGAAGCTTTTCACCATTTCGGATAAACTGAATGAACTTGCTGAAATTCCGGCTTCAATCGGCGACATCTCTTTGCGAAAGATTTTGGTCTTGAGATATCTTTACACGCGGGATTCGATGGCGCTCCGCCCGCAAAGGAATTTCTTGTCAAGCGTGGGCTATACTTTCCCTTTAGCACAGATACTCTTCAAAGTCGATTCGGGGAAAGAAGTCGAACCCATAGAAGAATTAAATGACTCGCAGTTGCTCACATCTAAACTCGTCGACAAGGTGAATGTTTGCCCATTTTGTGAGCATACACAAATCAATTTTCGCGAGTTGTGCCCAAACTGTCGCTCTTTGAACATCAGCGAAGAAACGACCATCCATCACTTTCGGTGTTCCTATGTTGGCAGGGAATCAGAATTTCGAGAAGGATTCACGTTAAGGTGTCCGAAATGTAGTAAAGAGCTCCGGCATATTGGGGTAGATTATGATAAACCCTCGGAAGTCTTGTGGTGTCATGATTGTAACCACAATTTTTCGGAGCCGCTGCTTTCCTGCTTCTGTCTGGTATGCGCGAAAACCTTTGCTCCGGAAGATGCCTTTCTTAAACATATCAATGAATACACCCTTTCACAAGAAGGATTCCGCGCCGCCGAAGAAGGCGTGCTTCCGGGTTTTGGTCTCATCAATATATTAAAGAAGGAGCTCGGATTCTATAAACATGAAGTGTTCAGAGAGTATCTTCGCATCGAAATTGCGAGGTGCAGACGTTACAAATATAGCTCCACGCTTGCAAAGTTTAACTTAAAAAGTGCGAGTCAGGCTCTGGACAATGTCAGTTTAAGATATTCACGAAAATTAAGAAATGATTTTGCGGCTCTGATAACCAAGACATTTCGAACGACGGATCTGTTAACTGATTTAAGGAACGGCGAGATTCTCATCATTTTCACCCATACAGACTGTGATAAGGCTAAAATTGCATTTACCAGATTAAATGAGAGCATCGCTCAATTGTTGGACAAGAAAGTAGATTCCGAATATGCGTTATTTGATCTGGCAAAAGAAGACAAATTGGAAGAAATTTGGGCGAGGGTTAAGTGATCCCATCGGTATTTTTGGATGCCTTAAACTATGTGTTGAATCTCAACGTTGACGGGATTTTACGAGTTTTCTGGTATTTTGTTATTTTTGATACTCCCCGGTACATTATGAGCGACATCTATATCTTTTGTTACGAAATCTATAGAAAAATCCGTTCGAGAAAAGAGGATGATTTTATTCGTACTTTAAAAGAAAATCCGCCTCTTGTCTCGATCATTATTCCGGCTCTAAATGAACAGGACACCATTTCTTGGACCGTTCGTTCGCTGTTGGAACAAACATACCAAAACCTCGAGCTTATCGTCGTCGATGATGGCTCGACCGACCATACTCCTGAACTATGCCGGCGACTCTCTAAAAAGGACAACGTGTTTTATTACCGTTTTATGGAAAGGGCCGGTAAATCGGCAGTTTTGAATTATGGACTTAAATTTGCGAACGGTAAATTCGTCGTGTTTGTGGATTCGGATACCACTTTTGATAGAGACGCAATTTACGAGCTTATGAAAGTCTTTTCCGATCCCAAAGTCGGCGGGGCCTCCGGGAATCTCAGGGCGCGCAATGGCGATGACAATCTTTTGACGAGCCTTCAACAAATCGAGTACATGTTTACCATTTCGATAGGCCGGAGAATCAGGTCCCGGTTCGGCATTCTTCCGATTATTTCCGGCGCTTTTGGCGGTTTCCGAAGAGAGCTGATTTCTCTTGAGACGAGTGGCGGCCATGAACCCGGGCCGGGAAACGACTCGGATCTCGCTATCAGAGTCAGAAAGAAAGGCTACAAGATCGCTTTTGTGCCTGAAGCAGTCTGTTTGACAAACGTCCCTGCAAAGATGACTAAATTGATTAAGCAGAGATCCCGATGGGACCGGAATATGATAAAAAACCGGGTCAGAAAGCACAAAGATGTTTTCAATCCATTTTCCAAAAATTTTAAATTCTCGGATCTCGTTACGTTTGTCGACTCTTTATTTTTCCATGTCGGACTTTCTTTTATCACCGCTTTGTATTTGATAGATATCGCTTTCAATTTCACCCCATTTCTTCCATTACTGTTATTTATTAATTTCTGCATATACTTTTGTGCTGAATCGTTTGAATTACTGATCGCCGTCATTTTAGCCAAAAAAAAGGAAGATTTGAAATTAGCTCTTTACTTGCCATTATTTAACCCCTACAAAATATTTTTTAAATTTGTCAGACTAAAGGCCTACGGCCAGGAGTTCTTTTTCAGATATTCATTCCGGGATCCTTTCGCACCCTATAAAGTCCGACAACAGATGATAAAATGGTAAACGTTCATTTTAAAAAGCCTTTTGAATCGGGTTTCATCCTAATCTTTCTACTCCTTTTCTGGTGCGGACTTGTTAATGCCACACAGAAATCGTATACGTTTCATGATCTTGAAAAGCGCGTTGTTGAGCAAGACTATAGCGTCGTTGCGGCGCTTCAGAGGCTGCGCGCGACGGAAAGCAAACTATCTGCAACACGCTCGCAATTTTGGCCCGAATTCAGCTCCTTCTACAGATATTTTCCCGACGGCTTGAGTCTCAGTGATGATGAATTCAGCAGCAAGCATTTGTTAACCTTACGTCTCACTCAGGATTTGATAAAACTCACGAAAGTTCGGTCAGGGAAAATGAAACAGAGTCATGCCGAGGTTGATATTGTCGAGACTCAACTACATGAATCTAAAAGAAAAGCGCTCTTTGAGTTTAGGAAAGAATATATTGAGATTCTCGAGAGTCGTACGAGAATCTCTTATTATCAAAAACTCCTTGATCTTTCTCAAAATTTAGTTGAAATCAAAAAAACTCGATATCGACGCCAGGAGGGGCTGCTTACAGAACTTATTCAGGTCGAAAAAGAGTCACACAACGTTAGGGAGCTGCTTGATTATTATCAAAATCGATTCAAAAACCAAAAGAAGCATGTGGCCGAGCTTTTACATCTTAATGAGTTTGAGATCGCTTGGAATGATATTAAACTGGATCGCGTACAGATTCGTGAGGAAAGAGTATTACAGGCAGCCATTGCGAACAGCGGCGAAATAAAAATAAATGAGGCCCGAGCCCGATTAGAAGAAGGTCGAGCCTCTGCTTCGCTTTATGAAAGTTTCCGGCTCGCTCCTTATTTGGGATTTCGGATGCGCGGCGAGAGCTTCACCGCAGTGAGGACCGGAACAGAAGTCGGCATAAGATTTTCATTGCCGCTTGGATATATAAAAAGCAGGAGTCAAAAACAGGATCAATTTAAAGCAAACGAAAACTCATGGAAATTACAAGCTGAACAACGATCTTTTGAATTAAGAAAAGAGCTGAGCTCTGCCTATGACAGATATTTATTGTTAGAGGCGCAAATAAAAAATACACAAAAAATCTTAGAATTACATCATGAAAACATGCTTATCGAGCGCTCCAGAGCGACACAGTTTGTGAGAAGCATCAAGGTCGATCCGGCTGATCTCTTGGAGATCAAAGCAGAGACGGCCAAACTGAATCTACAGAAAAGCCTGGCCAACTATGAGCGGGATAAGATTTACTACGAATTGCTTTACCTCGCTGGTTTTTCGTGGCCGGATGAAATGGAGAATGCTCTTTCTAAAGGCGTTGTTACCACTACCCGGAATTTCCCGAGAGCGCTCTGGCTTTGGAATGCACCGGAAATTTTACTGCAGGAAGAATCGAGGCTGTCCTTTATTCGCTTTTGTGAATCGAGAGGAGTGGCACAAGTCTTTCTTTCAGTTAATAAGGAAGTCATGGCGTCCTTGAATCAACACTCACCACTGCCGAATTTTATCACTCAGCTTCATCAGGCCAACATCAACGTTTCCGCGCTCTTTGGAGAACCTCTTTGGGTATATGAGGCACATCGAAATAATCTGATACAAAAAATGGAGTCCGTGCTCAATTATCACTCCAGAGCTGCAAAAACAGCGCACTTCGACGCCATTCATTTGGATGTTGAACCTCATACCCTTGCCGAATGGGGTGACCGTAAAGAAGCGCTCATCCATAAGCTAGTTCAAACGTTGAGGTCAGCAAAACAGGTGCTATCGAGAAATCACTCAAATATCGCGATCGAGGTAGATATTCCTGCATTTTACAGTAAAGTGGATAGGATGGCTTTAAAGAATATCATTGCAATAGCTGATGTTGTCACAATCATGGCTTACGAAAGAAAGAGCGCTGAAAAAGTCCTGGCGTCCGTGAAATCCATTGTCGACTATGCAACTGAAACCAATAAGCGCTTCATTCTGGGGTTGAATGCAAAAGATTTTGAAAAAGAACATGACTTGAAAAAATTAATCACTTCCGTGGCGAGGAAATTCACTTCCGTACAGGCTTTTTCTGGATTTGCAATCCATGATTATCGTCATTATCGAAATCTGGCAAAGAGATAAAAATGCGCGTTAAAAGATTGAGGAAAAGGGGCAATAGTTTCATTAAAAGCCGGGAAGAGGTGAAAAGGAACCCCTTTCAATGGGGCAAATATCTTTATCTTGCTGTTTTGTTACTCGTTGCTTTAAATATCCTAAAATGGACTTACGAGCGCTTCTTTTTCTTGAAAGGCGAGGGCTACCTCGAGGCGGAAGCGACTTTTATTGAAGCCAGAACCCCGGGTAGAATTGCCGCCATAAATTGTACGATTAACGATGACATATCCGCTGGCGATCCTTTAGTGGTTTTGAGCGACTCGAGGTTTGACTATTCGATGAACAGCAACGGCATAGGATGGAATGGCAGTTATCACGCTCATCAACGAAAAATAATTGCTGCAGAGGGAAAACTGTCCTTAATCAAACAACAAATAAATCACCGCAAAAACGAAATAAACAAATTAAGAATAGAATACTACAAAGCGCGTGAGTTATTAGCATTAAATGCGATTACGCGTACCCAATATCTAAACCTGCAAGACAAACTCAAGGCTGCAGAAGATGATTTGACCCTGCTGAACATTAAATTTGAAACCGCACTGAGAACGCTCAAAACTTTTGAAGAATCCGAGCCAATCCGCTCTCATAATGCAAACGGAAAAATGACACCTGTCTCAGCGACCGGCTATGAAAGAATCCTTTATGCGCCAATAGATGGCGCCGTATCGATCATCTATAAACAAAAAGGTGAGATCGCACAGGTAGGAGAGCCGGTGCTCAGAATTGTTAACCGGAATAAAAGTTTCATTAAGGCGTATTTTCCGGGGTCGTATGAAAATTCCATTCATATCGGCGATGAAGTGAAAATATACTTTGAAAATGGCGAAAAGGCGACTGGCGTCATGCGGAAAATTTATCCGGTTGCTTTTACCCAGCCTTCTGAATTCAAGAATAAATTTGGCGCCGTGCAGCGTTCCATCATAGCTGAAATTGTTCCAAAGGAGGTTCAATACTGGAATAGAATTCTTGAAACGCGAGTCAAAGTTTTGGTAAAGAAGAAGTGGTTTTGACTTTTGGGTTGTTTCTGTGCATTGGCTACATCTTAACAAAATAGTAACAGTTCACCGAGTAAAAATTTGGACGCTGATGAACGCAGATAATCGCTGATTTCTTGAAAAACTTTTTACGACTCTTTTCATACGGCATTGGTTGATATTAAACTGCGTTCAAAAATCCATCTTCTTCTTTTTAATCTGCGGAAATCAGTAAAAATCAACGTCCGCAAAAAAGCGGGTGAGCTATTAACAAAAAGGAGTTCGACATGGACGTCATTAAATCAAAAATTCGTAAGATGGCCGTCATTCCGTTCATAGCAGGTTTTTTAATAAGCGCCTGCGGAAATCAGGTTATCAACCCTGCGGACCAGAGCCGGATCGAGATTAATAACGATGAGAAGAAATTGAACAATCGAGTAAAATATTTTGATGATGAAGCCATCCATTTATATTCGTTAGATCTATCCACGAATTTGGATCATGTTGCCAAAAAACATGGTTTTGCGATCAAGCTCCGGGCAGAAGTTGAACCGCCTGAGGTCAACGGTTTTGTCGTACACGCCAGTCATGTTACCCTTGATAACAGACGCGCGTACGTTTCCTATAGCACGGTCAATACCGATTACCGCGGCGGTGTTGAGATATTTGATATTCTAAGGTTAAACCGTCCACGAATCCTATCACAGGCGCTATTTTTAGACACCGATGTCAGCATTGCCGCACGATTCGAAGGAAAACTTTATCTTGGGGGGGCGACTGACAGCCACCATAGCTCGAATTTCAGGTCTCCGGCTTGTTTGGAAGTCATCACGTTAAGAAATAGCGTCTTAACGGATGAGTCGCAACGTGCAGATCTGCCAAGCTTTAATGCCAATGATATTGCTTGCTTTGATAGTACGATATTTGTAACATCCGGCACAACCGATGGGGCGCTTTCGCTTTTTGATCTCCATTCCTTGAATCTTTCAGAACAGATCAAAATACCGGGCGCCAAAGCGGTTGCTGCGCATAAGAATTATATCGTCGTTATGGAAGGCACAGGAACCAATTTGCACCTGTTTAATCGAAGCGACCGAAGTTTCTTCAAAACCATACCGATAGGCTGTCCTAATTTTTTTCAATCAAAGGCAGAAATCGAGATTGTTGAAAACCGGGTTTTTCTTTCAGCAGGGGAATGCGGGGTGAAAGTCGTTGATTTAAATAAAGAAACCATAGAAAGCGGCATACCCGCCCCGGAAGGGGGGCAAACCAATGCCGTCTCTGTGGATGGCGATTTGATGTTCATGGCTAATGGTAAGAATGGACTGGTCATGGCCAAAATTAAACGTTCCGGTTTTGAAATCCTGGGAAGAGCAAAATTTGCCGGTTCCACCAATTTTGTCTTGGCTAGAGATAATCATGTCTTTGTCGCTAATGGCCGAGGCGGGCTCAAAATTCTCGAAATAGTTCGTTAAAAACACCTATCGCGGCGAAACTCAAATCTCGAAGTCAAGATAAGAATTTAACACAGAGGTCTCAGAGGAACTCACTGTGAGATTTCGGGCAAGTATTTTAAAAAAGCTTTTTGAAATATTCAAGTGTTTCTCAAGAATCTATTTACAGCTCAGCACATCGCCATCTTAGGCGCGGCGCGCAGCGGTTTGGCGGCGGCGAAGCTTTTGAAATCAAAAGGCTTTCGCGTCATTGTCAGCGAGCTTCAGAAAGCGCAGGCCAAGAAGCCGGAAGTTGAGTTTCTGCAGCAGCTTGATATTGAACATGAATTTGGCGGCCATACGGAAAAAGCGCTGGCAGCGGAATTGATTGTGGCCAGTCCCGGGATTTCACCGAATTCAGATATTCTTGCCCGGGCCAAAGCGAAAAACATCCCGGTTCTCAGCGAGATCGAAGTGGCTTTCCGTTTCTGCCCCGGACCGGTCATCGCTATCACGGGTACCAACGGCAAATCGACGACGACAGCGCTCGTCGGCGAGATGTTCAAAAAGGGCAGGCGAAAACATGTTGTCGCCGGGAACATCGGTCACCCGTTTTCTGCGGCGGTGCAAGAGATGGACGCCGAGACCACAGCTATCGTCGAGGTGAGCAGCTTCCAACTCGAAGCCATCGAAAAATTTTGTCCTCACATAGCGGTCTTACTGAATATCACACCGGATCATCTCGACCGCCACGGCTGTTTCGAAGACTACCAAAGAGTGAAAGCTCGAATATGTGAGAATCAAACCGAAAGCGATGTCGCGGTATACAACGCGGACAATGCGCCGGTCTGTCAAGCGCTGCAACAAGCCGCTCCCAAATCGAGGCTGTTTCCCTTTTCTACGGAACAAGATTTACAAACCGGCTGTTTTTCAGATCGAGGCGCCATAAAAGTTCGTCTGGATGCTCCGGCGCAGGTCGTGGCACAAGAACAGGAGATCGCATTGCCAGGCAGGCACAATCGGGCGAACGTCCTGGCGGCGATCTCAGCAGCCACACTTTCCGGCATTTCCATTAAAAACATTGCACAAGCTTTTCAAGGTTTTAGAGGCTTAGAACACCGGTTGGAGTTTGTACGCGATGCCGGCGGCGTGAAATTTATCAACGATTCGAAAGCGACCAATTACGAAGCGCTTTTCCATGCGCTGCATAGTTTTCAGCAGCCGCTTCTTCTCATCGCCGGAGGTCAGGACAAAGGGGAAGACTTTTCAAAGCTCGAACGCTTGATCCGCAAAAAAGTCAAGAAACTGATTTTGATCGGAGAAACCGCAAACAAGATTGCGGACGGTGACCAGAGCGGCGTACCAAAGACAAAGGCCTCGAATTTGAGCCAAGCGGTGTCCCAGGCTTTTGCAGCGGCCAAACCCGGAGAGATCGTCCTGCTTTCGCCAGGCTGCGCCAGTTTTGATATGTTTGAGAATTTTGAGGATCGCGGACGTCAGTTTAAGGCGTTGGTACATTCGCTCCCGGACAAATAGAAGCTTGCTTGGATGCAAAAGCTGATTCCAGCGCGGCAGAGTCGCAAAATTTCAAAGACATGCGAAAAAAATCAGCCACGGATAAACCCCGTAAGATAAAAAATATCAACCAAATAGATAACAGAGTAAATCCGTGGCTAAAATAGTCTTAATGGTTATTTTGCCTTTTTGAATTCAAAATTTACTTCGACGGCCGCACCGCCTTGAACCATTACTTTGCCGTTTTTTGCTCCTAACGATTCATGCCAATACTCGATGGTGTAAGTCCCGTCCGGTACTTCGGTAAGCTCAAATTTGCCATTCTCGTCAGTGACGGCATAGTAAGGATGGTCAACGACTGCGATATAACTTTTCATCCAATTGTGAACATCGCACGCCACACGAACTATTTCGGGTTCGTCAAAAGACAGCGAGAGAACCTTCAGAAAACGTGGCTGAGCTTTATTTATCGGTTTATTCTCTTCGCTAAATGTGTGGATGTTATGCAAAATACCATCGCTGTTTTTGATCTTGAGTTTGACGCCAACAGGAACCAATATCACATGCGGGACGAATTGGCACCCGTTTTGATCGAGGCTGAATTTTGTGCCCCAGGAGTCTAAACTTTTGCCGCCCTCGACTTCGGATAAACTCACAACAACATTCGCAAGTCCTTTATCTTTTGAAACCAAGAGATCTTCATTAAAATGGGCGACTTTTCCGCAAATTTTTACATCCTTAGTTATTTCTATTTTCTTTGGAGCCGGGGCCGGGCCTGCGAATGTCACTTTGCCGGCGATGCTCCCCCCATCTTTGCTGGCACTGCTTTTCCCGGCGGGGATTGCATAGGCTGCGACAGAAAAGCTGAAGAGCATCACAAGCGAGGTAAGAAAAAAGGATTTTTTCATGGGTTTCCTCCTTTGTTGAGTAATAAGTTAATTAATTATAATGAAAGTGATTTAGAAAAAGACATGAAATTGGACTAGTATTTGATCCCGATTCAGTTGGGAATTTTGAGGAATAAAACGATTCATCCTGTAAAAGAGACCTAATTGCAGAAATTGTGTAATGAAAGGCTCAACCCCGAGAGTTATGCGCTCTTGTCCATCTCGGTTGTTCGGTACATCCCTTCTGCGGTCAAAGAACTCGTACGTGGCTTTGAAATTTAAGCCGCGAGTGAGCAGGTAGTTCAATTCGGCGATGGCCGCGAGCCTATCTAAATCTCCTTGGGTGATAAGATCCACTTCTCCCAGAAATGTAAAGTGACCAATATTCGCCCCAAAGAAAGCTCCATAAACTGAGTCATTGCCCCCTCTGATATTTTTGCTGACAGATCCGCCGATTCGAAATCGCCGGTAAACCGATGAGCCGACTATCGATAATTTGTCATGAGTAAGATTTACGACAAGAGAATACGGGCCGGGTTCGAGGCCGATTTCCACGCCTAAATCGTGGCTGTTATAGGTGTAACCTGTGCCATTTCGAATGAACGCGTCATCATCCCGCAAACGCAAACCGTAAGGGAGCAACATGCGTCCTACTTTTAAGTAGCTATTGAGAGGGAGACGCTCAATTAGTGCGAAGAATTCCCGGTTTGCATTACTCGGCGTCATGGTTTGATCGAGATAGATGGTGAGTGCATCCTGCACGACATCAAATTGCAAGTAAAGATTGGCTTCCGCTATTCTCGAATCATTGCTGAAGTCGTTTTTTTCTTCTGT